>NZ_JBEPAA010000006.1:0-194581 GCF_040298365.1 Kitasatospora sp. NPDC001603 | reverse complement strand
CCGCCGCGCCCGCGCGCGGCGGCCGGCTTCGCCGCCTGCACCCGCACCCGGAGTTCGGCGGGCAGCTCGGCCAGGCCGAGGCTGGCGCGGGCGTCACCGCGCGGGCCGGTCTCGAAGTGCTCCACCAGCTCCGCCGGACCACCGCCCGGGGTCAGCCGCACGGCCGCCCGCAGCCGCTGCCGACCGGATCCCCGCAGCAGCCGGACGCTGACCCGTTCGACCTCCGGAAGGGCCACCGTCCCGGTCTCCAGCGCCTCCTCCAGGGCCCGGGTGCGCAGCCGCAGCCGCAGTCCGCCCACCCCCGGCGTGGGGAGGACGACGGTCGCCGGGCCGCTGCGGCGCAGCTGGGCGAAGAGCCACCAGCCGGTACCGAGGACGACCAGGACCAGCCCGGCGGTCACGGCCGGCCACCACCACGTCTCGTCGGACCAGCGGGTCCGCGAGCTGGAGCTGACCACCGGCTGGTCCGGCGAGGTGAGCGGCCACCGGCTCGGCGGGTCCACCCCCAGCCGTGCGTAGAGGTCGAGCCCGCCGGCCAGCACCAGCAGGCCGACCGCCAGCAGCAGCACGGCGGCGGCGCCCAGCAGCACCCGGTTGACGGTGGACCGACTCACCGCACCCTCACCACCCCTCCTCGTCCGGCCTTCACCCGCGTGTCCGTCCTCCGCCGCCCGGCTCCGGGCGGTGTCCCGCTCATCCGACCCCGCCGACCCCGCCGGCCGCCGGCGTGCCCGGGACCTCCGCAGTGCCTTCCGGCGGCCCGGGCACGGCGCCGTCGCCCGCGCCGCCCCCGCCCCGCTTCGCCCGGACGTCGAGGCGCAGCGGCCGGGCCAGGCCGATCTTCGCGAGTTCCGCGCGCAGCTGCCGCTGCACCGAGGCCGGGTCGGCCGGGCCCGTGAGCACCGCCTTCACCCGGCGACGGCTGACCCGGACGGTGAGGTGCTCGATGCCCGGCAGTCCGGCCGCCCGGTCGTGCAGGAGGGTGCCGACGCCGGCGCGGTCGATGGCGGCGGAGGTCCCGCCGAGCGGGCGCAGCGGCAGCCAGCGGCGCAGCCCGGGGGCGAGGGCGAGCCAGAGCAGCCAGGCCCCGAGCAGGACGGCCACCCCGGCGCCGACGAGCACCCAGGGGTCGTCCAGGTGGCGGGTGGCCAGCTCGTCCGCGACCTCGGCCCGCCAGCGGCGGGCGGCGTGCCCGGTGCGCACGGCGATCACGTCGTAGAGCAGTGCGGCGCCGATCACCAGCACGACGGTGGCGACGACTACGGCCGCGACCGTGCGGGGGGCCCGCAGCCGGGGCACCTTGACCATGACCGGCTCGGGCTCGCCGGCCTCCGGCGGGAGAGCACTCGCCCCACTCAAACCCGGCGGCGACGACCCCGGCGGGAGAGCGCCCGACCCACCCGAACCCGGCGGCGACGACCCCGGCGGGAGAGCGCCCGGCGGAACGGCGTCCGGTGTCGGCCCGGTCGTCACCGCGGCCCCCCGGTGACCAGTCGTTCGACGACCACCACCACCTCGCCGACCCGCGTCCCGGTCAGACCGCCGACCTGCGCGGCGATCCGCTCCCGGACGACCCGGGCGAGCGCGGCGAGGTCGGCGGGGAACGGCAGCTCGACGGAGACCCGGACGGTGACGGTGCTGCCCGGCACGGCGACCGAGACCTTCGGCGGCGCACCCCGCTCCGTCCGGCCGCGCCACGCGTCGTCGAGCGCCTCACGGGCGGCCCGGGCGGCGATCCGGGCGTAGACCCGGTCGGCCACCCGCAGCCGCCCGCGGACGCCGGGCTCGCGGCGGCGGGCGGCGGGGGTGACCGCGGTGGTGGAGGTGGCCGAGGTGGCAGGGGTGACGGGGGACGCCATCAGCGGCGCCGGTCGCGGCCGCGCAGCAGGTCGCCGAGATCACCGATCTCGATGTCGCCCTCCAGCAGGCGCCCGACCACGAAGCCGACCACGCCCAGCGCGGCCACCAGCAGGAACGCCGCGAAGCCGCCGAAATAGCCGGCGAAGCCGAGGGCCATACCCACCACCAGGCCGACAATGGCCAGGTTCATCCGCTACTCCTCGTCTTCCACTGCTGCTGTCCCCCGACGGGGCTACTTCAACTTGGGCCGCTGTCCGGAGGGGACGCTCTCCTCTTCCTCCTCCTCGACGTCCGGCTCGTCGGGCAGATGGACGTCGTTGACCGCGATGTTGACCTCGACGACCTCCAGGCCGGTCATCCGCTCCACCGCGTCGATGATGTTCTCCCGTACCTGACGGGCCAGTTCGGGGATGACCACGCCGTACTCGACGACCAGGGCGATGTCGATGGCGGTCTGCTTCTCCCCCACCTCGGCCTTGATCCCTCGCCCGACGGCGGACTTGCCGCCGGGCACCCGGTCGCGCATCGCGCCGAAGGTCCTGGACAGGCCGGACCCGAGGGCGTGGATGCCGGAGACCTCGCGGGCGGCCATACCGGCGATCTTCTCGACCACACCGACGGCCAGGGCGGTACGGCCGCGGTCGGTCACCCCCCGGCCGGTGTCGGCCGCCGGGGCGACCGGTCCGGGTGCGGTGGAGGGGTTCTTGTGCATGGTGGCGGGCGTCGGAGTGTCAGGCATGGGTGGTTCTCCCGTCGTACGGCTCCAGCTATATCGCAAATCGCTCCAACTCTGGCATTTCGCCACGATTCGCGCCCCCGGAGCGGCGACCGGGGGAACCGCGACGTCGAAGGCCCGGCTCCGGGGGCGGTCCCCCGGAGCCGGGCCTTCGGCGTGCTCGTGCGGTCAGTCGCCGATGCCGGCCAGATCGCGCAGGCGGCGAGCCTGTGCCGCCCGTTCGGCCGAACGCTGCTCGTCGTACGAGCGTCCGCCCGCACCCTGGAGCAGCGCCTTGGTCTCGATGACGGCGCTGCGCGGGGCGGCGAGCAGCGCGGCGGCGAGGTCGCGGGCGGCGGCGTCCAGCTCCGCGCCGGGGACGGCCAGGTTGGCCAGCCCGATCGCGGTGGCCTCCTCGGCGCCGACCCAGCGGCCGGTCGCGCAGATCTCCAGCGCCCGGGCGTAGCCGACGAGCTCGGTGAGCGGCTTGGTACCGGCCAGGTCGGGGACGAGGCCGAGCGAGGTCTCCTTCATGGCGAACCGGGCGTCGTCGGCGACCACGCGCAGGTCGCAGCCGAGGGCGAGCTGGAAGCCGGCGCCGACGGCGTGGCCCTGGACGGCGGCGATCGTGACCACGTCGGGCCGGCGCCACCAGGAGAAGGCCTCCTGGTAGTACGCGATGGTGTCGTCGAGGTCCTTGTCCTCGGCGGCGGCCAGCTGGAGGAAGGTGACCTCGCCGGGGATCCCCTCGGGGGTGAACATCGCGCGGTCCAGGCCGGCCGAGAAGGAGAGGCCCTCGGCGCGCAGCAGCACCACCCGGACGGCGCCGGGCAGCTCCCGGCCGACTGCGGCCAGCGCGCGCCACATCGCGGGCGACTGGGCGTTGCGCCGTTCGGGCTGACAGAGGGTGACGACGGCGAGTTCGCCGTCGATCTCCAGGCGGACGCCGTCCTGCTCCCAGCTCGGGGCCTGCGGGTCGGTGGCGGGGGCGGTCATGCGGGGACCTCCGGTGGCGAGGGACTTGGCTACCGGAGAGTAACAAAACTGGGCGCGCTGCGGCAGGGCAGCGGCGCCCAGTGTTTCGGACGGGTCCGGGCGGGGCCCGGACGGACGGCGGCGGGCATGACGATCGGCGGCCGGTTCGCTCCGACCGGAGGCGGACGACCGACGTCGTCCATCCGGCCCGCGCCCTGCCGCCGAGTCATCCGTCGAAGAACTGACGGACCGTCAGGAGCTGGCTCCAGCAGTAGCTTTGTTCTTGCCCCGCGTGGCACCGCCGCGGCCCCGGAGGATCACTCCGGACTCGCTCAGCATCCGGTGCACGAAGCCGTACGAGCGACCGGTCTCCTCCGCGAGAGCGCGAATGCTCGCCCCGGAGTCGTACTTCTTCTTGAGATCGGCCGCGAGCTTCTCACGCGCGGCACCGGTCACCCGGCTGCCCTTTTTCAGAGTCTCGGCCACCCGTGCCTCCTCGTAGCGTTGCTCGGTCAGATTCCCATGATCACCCATCCACAGCCTCCTGGCCACCCATTCGACAAGGTCGATGCCGGGAATGCGCGTTCCGTCGGTGGTGATCCGAGCGCACAAGGGCGCTCACGCAGAGTGCACGCCCCCGGAGCGATACCGCCATTCGGCGCGAAAGAGCTGATCAGCAGCGTCGGCCCGACCACGATCGAGTGGCGGGCCGACGGAAGCTTCTCAAACGGAATCCCGGACCTCTTCATTCCCGGACACGCCGTAAGTACTAGTTTTTCTGGTCCGAAGGGTGGACGAGGCGTCTACTCCAGGCCAGGCGGAGGCCGGGCCGGACCAAGGGAGCCGGATCAGGCGAGCGAGACCAGGTCGTTGTAGGCCGGGCTCCAGAGGTCCTCCACGCCGTCCGGCAGCAGGATGATCCGCTCCGGCTGGAGCGCGTCGACCGCGCCCTCGTCGTGGGTCACCAGCACGACCGCGCCGCTGAACTCGCGCAGCGCGCCCAGAATCTCCTCGCGGCTGGCCGGGTCGAGGTTGTTGGTGGGCTCGTCGAGCAGCAGCACGTTGGCGCTGGAGACCACCAGCGAGGCCAGCGCCAGCCTGGTCTTCTCACCACCGGAGAGCACCCCGGCCGGCTTGTCGACGTCGTCGCCGGAGAACAGGAA
This sequence comes from Kitasatospora sp. NPDC001603, assembly GCF_040298365.1. Lineage (NCBI taxonomy): Bacteria > Bacillati > Actinomycetota > Actinomycetes > Kitasatosporales > Streptomycetaceae > Kitasatospora > Kitasatospora sp. NPDC001603. Next base: position 189,868 of record NZ_JBEPAA010000006.1, on the reverse strand, counting down.
GGAGCCGAGGATCTTGCGGATCTGGACCAGGTCGGTGTCGGGCGCCGAGGAGCGCATGTTCTCCAGCACCGTGCGCTCCGGGTCCAGGGTCTCGTGCTCCTGGGCGTAGTAGCCGATCTTCAGGCCGTGGCCCGGGATCACCTCGCCGGTGTCCGGCTTCTCCACCCCGGCCAGCATCCGCAGCAGGGTGGTCTTGCCCGCGCCGTTCAGGCCCAGCACCACGACCCGCGAGCCGCGGTCGATGGCCAGGTCCACGCCGGTGAAGATCTCCAGCGAGCCGTAGGACTTGGAGAGGTCGGCGGCGGTCAGCGGGGTCTTCCCGCAGGGCGCCGGGTCCGGGAAGCGCAGCTTGGCGACCTTGTCGTTCAGCCGGACCTGCTCCAGGCCGGACAGCAGCTTCTCCGCACGGCGGGCCATGTTCTGCGCGGCCACCGTCTTGGTCGCCTTGGCGCGCATCTTGTCGGCCTGCGCGTTCAGGGTCGCGGCCTTCTTCTCCGCGTTGGCCCGCTCGCGCTTGCGGCGCTTCTCGTCGTCCTCGCGCTGCTGCTGGTACTGCTTCCAGCCCATGTTGTAGACGTCGATCGCGGAGCGGTTGGCGTCCAGGTAGAAGACCTTGTTGACGACCGTCTCGACCAGCTCGACATCGTGCGAGATGACGATGAAGCCGCCCTTGTAGGTCTTCAGGAAGTCCCGCAGCCAGGCGATCGAGTCGGCGTCGAGGTGGTTGGTGGGCTCGTCGAGCAGCAGCACGTCGGAGTCCGAGAAGAGGATCCGGGCCAGCTCGACGCGGCGGCGCTGACCACCGGAGAGGGTGTGCAGCTGCTGTTCGAGGATGCGGTCCGGCAGGCCCAGCGCGGCGGCGATGGTGGCGGCCTCGGCCTCGGCGGCGTACCCGCCCTTGGTGAGGAACTCCGTCTCCAGGCGCGAGTACTTCTTCATCGCGTTGTCCCGGGTGGCGCCCTTGCCGTTCGCCATCCGCTCCTCGTTCTCGCGCATCTTCTTCAGCACGCTGTCGAGGCCGCGGGCGGAGAGGATGCGGTCCTTGGCGAGGACGTCGAGGTCACCGGTGCGCGGGTCCTGCGGGAGGTAGCCGACCTCACCGGAGCGGGTGACCGTGCCCGAGGCCGGCAGGCCCTCGCCGGCCAGCACCTTGGTGAGCGTGGTCTTCCCGGCGCCGTTGCGCCCGACCAGGCCGATCCGGTCGCCCGGGGCGACCTTGAAGCTCGCGGACTCGATCAGGATGCGGGCACCGGCGCGCAGCTCAAGGGCGTTGGCGGAAATCATGGCTGGGACTACTCCTGGGACGTGGGCGGGCGCCTGGGCATGGCACAGGGCCGGGGCAGCGGAAGGGGGCGACGTCGGCAGACCGGCGGACCGCCCGGGGGCGGCGCCGCTCGTCCGCTAGTGCCCGGAGAGAACAGCCATGACGGCAAGTCTACCGGGCCCCGTGACGGGGCCCGGAGGCTTTTACCGCCGGGGTACCGGTCTCAGGACTGCGGGGCGTCCTCCGCGGCGTCGCAGCTGCCCTGCGGGCGGACGGCGGCGAAGGGCTCGACCGGGCTGCCGCAGGCCGCCTCGGGGGCCGCCGCCTGGGTGTCGAACACCTTGGGACCGACGATCGGACCGTCCGAGATCAGCACCCGGCGGCCGTCCAGGGCCTTCAGCGACACCCCCGGGCCGGCGGGCAGCTGCCAGCCGGTGCTGTCCAGCCGGTAGCCGGTGATGCCGCCGGAGACCGGCTGGCCGGTGCTGTTGGCGCAGCTGCGCGGCACGAGCACCGCGAAGTCGGTGCCCACCGTGCGGGTCGGGTCGTAGACGCAGTTGCCGGCCGGCTTGGAGTTGTAGCGGAGGTCACCGTCGGCGTCGCGGAAGCCCATGGTCAGCTCGGGGGTGACCACGGCCACCCAGGGCGCGGACTGCTGGACGGTGTGCAGGGCCGCCGCGGCGCGCTCCCGCTGGAGCTGCCTGCGCTGCTCGTCGGTCCGCTTCTCGGCGCCCGGCTCGCCCTGGCCGCTCATCCAGTCCGCCAGGCCGGGTACCGCGCGGTGCCAGCGCACCTCGTGGTCCCCAGGACGCACCGAGGTGACCAGGCCGTCGTCCCAGACCACCACGGCGTTCTCACCCGCCATCGCCAGGTACAGCGCGGTGGCGCCCTCGCGGCGGTAGGACCAGGCGGGCTCGCCGGTGTCCCGGTTGTAGGCCTCCAGGCCGGGGCCCACCTTCAGCTCCAGACCGTCCGCGCCCAACGACTGCGAGTTGACCGGGCTGGCGTCCGCGCCGCCCGGCCCGGCCACCCGGTCACCGAACGGCACCGGCTTGTTGGCATGCGCGGCCGCGCCCGCCACAAGGACCAGCAGGACCGCCAGGGCAGGGAGGATCGATCGGGGGGTGAGGACACGCAGCGGCTTCCAGGACACGGGCGGAGCGTACCTTTCGACACCGTCACGAGTCAGCCGGACCCGGCCGGACGGCGGGGCGGCGCGGGCGCGGCCGGCCGATTCGCGCCCTTCGCCGGATCCGCCCGCCCACCTGCGCCGTCGGACCCGCGGCCGCCCGGGAGGCGCGCCGGGCGGGCGGCCGCGGTACGGCCTCCAGGGCCGTCCGGACTGTTACAGAGGTGATACACGGCACGTTGCGGCAGACGGCGTTCGAATACCGCCCACTTTAGGGTGACATTCGGCTTTTCCGACGCCTGCGAGGCCTACTGTCTGCAAGCGGGGCATCACGGTCCGTCCCGCTGCCCCGCCCCGTGACGCCGGAGGAGAGACCATGCGACTCGGCCGCCTGACGCTGGCCGCCGCCGCCCTGCTGATGCTGACCACCGCGAGCGTCCCCACCGGGACCCCGCTCAGCCAGACCGAACGGCACGCCCTCTCCTCGGACGCGTTCCAGCCCCGCGGCGCCGCCCCCCGGCCGGTCGTCCAGCGGCCGAAGCACGAGGCCCCGTTCGGTGCCTTCGTCGGCTCGTGGGACAAGTACATCCCCCAGCTGGGCCGCTACGCGCAGTGGCTGAACAACGCCAACATGCAGGTCGGCCACACCTATCTGGCCGGCAACAGCTGGGCGGACGTCGAGGGCGAGCCGGTGGTGCTCGGCATGTGGTCGCAGTGGCGGCTGGCCGACCCCTCCCGGATGCTGATCCTCGGCGTCCCGATGCTGGTGCCCAGCGAGGCCGCCGTGCCGGACGGCGAGGTGGCCAAGCTGCTCGCCCAGGGCGTCCGGGGGGACTTCGACCGGCACTTCCTGCGGCTCGCCCGCCGGCTGGTGGCGCTCGGCGGGGCGGACACCGTGCTCACCCTCGGCTGGGAGATGAACGGCACCACCTACACCCACCGCTGCAAGCCCGACCCGACCGCCTGGAAGGCGTACTGGCGGCGGATCGTCTCCGTGATGCGCTCGGTGCCCGGTCAGCGGTTCCGCTTCGACTTCACCCCCAACCGGGGGCTGGACGCGATCCCGTGGACCAAGTGCTACCCCGGCGACGACGTGGTCGACATCATCGGCATGGACAGCTACGACCAGCCCGCCGGCGCCACCTTCGACGACTACGTCCGCGAGCCGTACGGGCTGCAGGACCAGGTCGAGTTCGCCGCCAAGCGCGGCAAGCCGGTCTCGTACCCGGAGTGGGGGCTGTTCCGCAACGGCGACAACCCGGAGTTCGTGCAGCGGATGGTGGAGTGGATCCGCACCCACGACACCAGCTACCAGACGGTCACCGACTACTGCCCGCACGGGTTCTGGCAGTGCGCGCAGAACCCGCGCTCCAGCAGCCGGTTCAAGCAGCTGATGGCCGGGTCCAAGGGGGCTCCGGTCACCGCTGTGCCGGCGCCCCCGGCGGCCACCCCGCAGCCGGGGGCGGCCGGGTCGGGCTCGCCGGGCGCCTCGCCGACCGCGGCGGCCCCGGGAACCCCCTCCGCACCGGCCTCGCCGTCCGCGGCGCCGTCCCCCTCGCCCTCCACGCCGCCCTCACCGTCCGCCGCACCAGCGCCGGGCGGGCTGCCGGCCCGGCGCTGAGGGCGGGCGGCCGGGCCCGCAGGCGGGGCGGGGCTCAGCTCCGCCGGCGGGCCGCCAGCGCCTCCTTGAGCCTCGGCAGCCGGGTGCGCAGGACGTGCACCGCGACCTGCCGGGCCCGGACCGAGCCGGCCCGGGCGGCGGCCGCCGGCGCCGGCCCGCGCGGACCGAACAGCAGCCGCTGGTTGAACAGCTGGTCCGGCCGCCAGCGCTGCTTGTAGGGCTCCTGGCCGCGCAACAGGCTGAGCAGCGGGATGCCGGCGTCGACCGTCTCGTCCAGCGCCGCCCCGAACAGCAGACCGGCGATGTCCAGGCGCTCGCGCAGCCGGGGGTGCGCGCCGTACAGGTAGAGACCGCCGAAGGACGGGCAGAGCAGCAGCAGGTTCACCGCGACCAGCTCGCCGTCCAGCCAGTACTGGTGCACCGCGGCGCGGCCGGTGGCGACCAGGCCGGTGGTGGACTCGGCGAGGTGCCGGGCGAACCGCCCGGTGCGGTGCTCCGGGGTGACGCCGCGCTCGTGCCACTGCTCGAAGTGCAGTCGGAGCAGCCCCTCCAGGGCCTCGGGCACCTCCTCCGGGGGCGTCGAACGGACCTCGACCCCGGCCTCGGCGATCTTGCGGAGCTTCACCCGGCTGCGCTGGGCGGTCTTGCCGGGCACCCGCTTGAGCAACTGCTCCATCGGAACGGCCGGCAGGTACTGGCAGAGCGAGTCGCCGAACCGGCGCCGCCGGCCCCGCCACTGCTCGAAGACCCGCTGGACGGCCGCCTCGGGGTGCACCTCGCGCAGCTCCAGGCTGTGCCAGGGGCGGGTGAGCGGCAGGGCCCCGGCGAACTCGGCCGCCGCGCGATCGGCGCAGGAGTCGTCGAGCAGGATGTCGGTGAAGTCGATCAGCCCGTCGCCGAGGCCGGTCAGCCCGCCGAGCGGACCGGGGCGCCGCCGGAACGCTCCCGCGCCGACCAGCCGGCCGTTCCGGCGGACCAGCAGGACCAGGAGGTCGCCCGGGCGGCCGTACTGGCGCCACCAGGAGCGCTGCCAGACCGCGGCCTGGAAGAAGGTGGCCGTCCGGCAGCGGGTGACCAGGTCGTCCCACTCCTCGGCGAGGACGTCCAGGGCGTCGTCCTCGCGGTGCAGCTCGGTGGTCCAGCGGGGCGCGCCGGCCTGGGCGGGGAAACCGGTGGTGGCCGGCGCCTCGGTGCTCATCGACCGCTCCCGGCGGCGCTCTTCTCCTTCGCCGGGGCCTTCTCGGCGGGCGACTTCCCGCCGGCTGCCTTCCCGCCCGTGGGCTGCGCCGGGGCGGCCTGCTCGGGGACGGCCTGCCCGGTGCCGGGCCGCTCCGCCGCGGCCGGTTCGGCCGGTTCGGCCGGGGCCGGGGCCTCCTCGGCGCGCGGGCCCGGGGTGGCCGGGGCGGCGGGCTCCGTGCCGGGCGTCGCCACGGCGGCCGGACCGGCCTCACCGCCCCGGCGGCGGGTCATCATGACCAGCGCGCCGATCAGCACCCCGGCGGCCGCGCCGACCGCGACGTCCAGCTGCGCGGACGGCGTGGTCGGCTTGTCGGGCTCGGCGGCGGGGGCCAGCGGGACCAGCCGGACGCCGGTCTCCTTGCTGTTGGTGTTGGCGAAGGCGACCAGCGACCGGGCGACCGCGTCGGCGGCCAGCACCGCCTCCCGGGGCCGCGCGCCGGTGCCGGTGATCTCGATCATCGGGGCGTCCGGGGAGGTGGTGCCGTGCACCAGGGTCTCCAGTTCGGTGCGGCTGTGCCCGGTCTCGGCGGCGGCGGCCGCGAGCACCTGGGGCTGACCGGCCAGCCGGCCGTACGCCTGGGCGAAGTTGATCGCCGAGGCGCTCTCCCCCTGGTTCTCCGGCACCACGATCACATAGGAGTTGGCGGCGTACGAGGGGTGCGCGACGACGGCGTACCCGGCGCCGGCGGCGGCGCCCAGCGGCACCGCGAGGACCACCGGCCACCAGCGGCGGGCCAGGCTGCGGACGCTTCGGCGCGGTTCGGACATGGGGTGCTCCTTGGATATGGGGGCCGCCCGGCCGGCGGCCCGGGGGTTCGGCGGCTGCCGGCGGCTCAAGCGGGTGCCAGGCGGTCGTAGAGGGCGCCGAGGTCGGCGGCCACCCGGACGATGTCGTAGTGGCCGACCGCCGGGGGCCGGGGCAGGGGCTCGGGGCTGTGGTCGTTGAGGTGGCGCAGCTCGCGCAGCGCGGTGGTGTAGGCGGCGGCGTCGGAGGGGATCCGGCGGGCCTGCGGTGCGGCGGCCGGCGGGAGTTCGTCCAGGGCCGGACAGGCGCTGTGGCGGACCGGCAGGCCGGCCGCCAGGCCCTCCAGGACGCCGAGGCCGAAGGTCTCCGCGGTCGAGGGGGCGGCCAGCACGTCCAGCGCGGCCAGCAGGTCGGGGACGTCGTCGCGCTCGCCGGTGAGGACCAGGCGGTCGCGGACGCCGAGTTCGGCGGCCCGCCGCTCCAGGGCGGCGCGTTCGGGGCCCTCGCCGACCAGCACCAGCCGGGCGGCCGGGTCGAGGCCGGCGAGCGCCTCCAGCAGCACGTGGAACCGCTTGCCGGGCACCAGCCGGCCGACCCCGCCGACCACCCAGCTCGCCGCCGGGAGGCCGAGGTCGGCGCGCAGCCGGTGCCGGGCCGCGGCCCGGTCGGCGTCCGGACGGCGGTAGCGGGCGGCGTCGATGCCGTTGGGGATCAGCTCGACCCGGCCCGGCGGCACGCCCCAGGCGTGCAGGGTCTGGGCGACCTGCCGGGACACCGCGACGGTGGTGGTGCCCAGGCGCTCGGCCGCCAGGTAGAGGCCCTTGACGCCGCGGGTGACCGGGCGGCCCTCGATCACCCCCGCGTGCAGCGAGTGCTCGGTGGCCACCACCGCCCGGACGCCGGCCAGCCGGGCGGCCAGCCGCCCGTACAGGCCGGCCCGGTAGAGGTGGGTGTGGACGAGGTCGTAGCGGCCGGACCGGATCAGCCGGACCAGCCGGGGCAGCGCGCCGACGTCGCGGTTGCCGCGCATCGCCAGGTGGTGGACGGTGACGCCCTCGGCGCGCAGCGCGGTGGCCACCGTGCCGGGGTTGGTCAGCGCGACCACCTCGCAGTGCTGGTGCGCGGGCAGGTGGCGCAGCAGCAGCTGGAGCTGGCGCTCGGCGCCGCCGGAGGCGAGACCGGTGACGATGTGCAGCACCCTCACCGGCCGGCCCCCCGCCGGCCCGCCCGCTCCCCGGCGGGGCGCTCGGACCCGCCCGCGGTGCTCCGGGCCCCGGCGCTCCCCTGCGTCTCCTCGCGCTCGGCGCCGGCCCGGCCCTTCGACGCGGAGCGTGCCGCGAGGCGGTTGCGGCGCAGCTCGGTGACGGTGTCGCGGAGGCGGTGGCGGCCGCGCTTGGCGCGCAGCCGCCAGGCGCCGTCGCGGTCGCCGACGTAGCAGCGGGGCAGCGCGTAGCGGCCGGTGAGCGGGGAGTGCGCGATGGCGCAGGCGTAGTCGTAGCCGGCGTCGCGCACGGCCAGCGTGGCGGGCAGGTCGACGGCGCCGTACGGGTAGCAGAAGCCGGTGACCGGACCGCCGACGACCTCCTCCAGCACGCGCCGGCTCTCCCGGGTCTGGGTGGTCAGGACGTCGGCGGGCAGGCCGGGCAAGGCCTGGTGGCCGAGGCCGTGGGAGCCGATCTCCCAGCCGGCGGCCGCGAGTTCGGTGACCTCCTGGACGGTGAGCAGCTTCTTGCGCGGGCCCTTGACGTCCCAGTCGTTGGCCCGGCCCAGCAGGTCGGCGACCACGTAGGCGGTCGCGGTGAACCCGTACGCCTGCAGAATCGGTACGGCGAAGCGGCCGAAGTCCGCGTAGCCGTCGTCGAAGGTCAGGCCGACCATGTTGTCGGCCCGGCCGGCGGCCCTGGCCCGCATCAGCTCGCGGACCGAGACGCCACGCCGGCCGCGCCGGTGGAGCCAGGCGATCTGCTCGGCGAAGCGCTCCGGGCTGACGGTCAGCTGGTACGGGTCGTCCTCCTCGACGGCCACCGAGTGGTACATCAGGATCCACGGCGAGGTGGCCTCCTGGACGGGTGCCCGGGTGGCGGGTCGGCGACTTCGGGGCAGCTGTGCCTCCGGGCGGCGGCCCGCGGCGCGCGGCACCTCGGTCCGTGGACCGGCTGCCGCCGGCGCGCCGGAGCGGCGTACGCCCGACAGCACCGACCGTACGGATCCCCGTTCAGCGTCCATGGGGAGGCTTCCCTTCATCGGCAACGGATGGCGGGCACAGGGCCCGGACGACGGCGAGGACCGGTCCGCGCACCTCGCGGGCACCGAGACCGGTGCCGAGGGCGGCGAAGGCGAGCGCCACGGTGAGGCCCCCGAGCAGCGTCGAGAGCAGGGGGTCGGCGGGGAGTCCCGCGGCGGGGGTGCCGAGGGCGGCCGCCCCGGCGGCGGCGGCCAGCAGCCTGGCGTGGCCGCCGAGGACCAGCCGCAGGCGCAGCGCGATGCCGCGCAGGACGAGCCCGCGCAGCAGCAGCGCCGCGGTGCTGGTGATGCCGGCCGCGTTCCCGGCGGCCAGGCCGAGGGCGCCGAAGCGGGGCGTGGCGAGCAGGCCGACGGCGACGGTGACGACCAGGCCGAGCACCATGGCGGCGGCCGGGTACCAGTCGAGCAGCCGGCGGCCGCCGTCGTCGGTGCGCGGGTCGCCGGCGCGGCGGACCACCGGGCGGAGCGAGAAGTAGGGGCGGATCATCACGCCGATCAGCGCCTGCGCGGGCAGTCCGAAGCTGTAGACGCGGATGACGGCCGCGGTGGCGGCGGTGTCCTGGGCGCCGAAGGCGCCCCGCTGGAAGAGCAGCGCGACCACCGAGGGGGCGCAGGCCAGCAGGAAGGCGGTGCCGAACAGGACGACCGCGGCCGCCTGGCCGAGGTCCTTCTCGACCCGGTCGCGGGCGGCGGTGAGGTCCCCGGCGGCGAGCGCCCGGGCGACCAGCGGGAAGGTCACCGTGCAGATCAGGATGGCCGCCGTCATGGCCAGTTGGGAGACCTTGGCGGCGTAGTTGAGGTGCGAGATGGTGCCGGGCGGCAGCGCGGAGCCGAGGAAGCGCTCGATGAAGACCTGAGCCTGCCGGGTGAGCGTGAAGGCGGCCACCGGCAGCAGCGCGAGCGGGATCAGCACGAGTGCGGGGCGGGCCCGGCGGCCCGCGGCGGCGCGGCCGGACCGCAGCCGGCGCAGGAACGGCACGACCAGCAGACCGGCCATCAGCAGGCTGCCGAGGGCGACGCCGATCGCGGCGGAGCGGACGCCCCAGAGCGCCTGGCAGCTGAGCAGGACGCCGAGGATGCCGACGTTGTAGGCGACGTAGATGCCGGCCGGGGCGGTGAAGCCGTGGTGCGCCCGGAGTGCGGCGGCGAGATAGCCGGCCACGCCGAAGGGCAGCACGGTGCAGGCGGTGATCCGGGTGCAGGTGACGGCGAGCCCGGGGTCGGCCAGGCCGGGGGCGAGCAGGTCGACCAGCTGGGGGGCGCCGAGCGCGACGCCGAGCGAGAGCGCGGTGAGCGCCAGCAGCAGCCAGGGCAGGGTCGCGCGGACCAGCTGGCGGACCGGGTCGGGCCCGTCGGGGTGCTCCTCCCGCAGGACCAGGGCCAGGGCGAAGGCGGGCACCATGAGGAAGGACATGGCGTCCTCGATCAGCAGCGGTGCGGCGGTCTCCGGGACGGTCCAGGCGACCAGGAACGCGTCGGTGCCCTGGTTGGCGCCGAAGTAGCGGGCCAGCAGCAGGTCGCGGAGCAGGCCGAGGGCGGAGCCGGCGGCGCTGAGCACGGCGGTGATGCCGAAGGCCTTGGCGAGGAAGCCGCGCCGGGGGGCCGCCGTGGTCTCGGCGGCGGGTGCGGAGCGGGGGGCCGGCAGCGTCGGGGTGAGCGCGGTCGGCCGGTCGGTGGTCATCGGGGGGTCGCCTCCGGTGTGGCGCCGGCGGCGGTCCGGGCGGCGAGGCCGAGGACGACGGAGGTCAGCACGGTGGTGGTGCCGCCGATGTCCGCGTAGAGGAAGTCGACCAGGACCCAGACCAGCAGGGCGAGCGCCGCGAGGCCGCTGCCCCGGGCCCGGCGCAGGCACCCGATCAGCAGGCCGAGGAAGAGCGCGGCGTAGGCGACGATGCCGATCAGCCCCTGCTCGCTGAGGACCAGGAAGTACATGTTGTGCGGGGAGAGCAGCGGTTCGCGCTGGAAGCCGATGGTGGAGTCGGCCGCGTCGCTGCCCGAGGAGAGCCGCAACGGGGCGTTGCTGTCGCGCAGTTGCTGGAAGGCCTTGGGGCCGGCGCCGCTGACCGGGTGGTCCTGCCAGATGCGCCCGGCGGTGGACCAGAGGTCGTAGCGGTCGGACACCGACTGGTCGGGGGCGGCCGAGACGGAGCCGATGGAGCTGATCCGGGCGGTGACGCCGGAGGCCCCGAGGCCGAGGCCGCCGATCAGCACGACGGCGGCGGCCAGGCCGAGGACGGCGCTGCGGACCGCCAGCCGGGCGTCGGCCCGCAGCAACAGGACGGCGGCGGCGGCGCCGGTGGCGATCCAGCTGCCGCGGCTGAACGAGACGGCGAGCGGGAAGGCCAGGAAGGCCGCGGCCGCGAACATCGCCCGGCGCAGCTTCGGGCGGCCGGCCGGGCCTCGCTCGGCGAGCCCCAGCGCGAGGGCCGCGAGCAGGCCGTAGCTGACCACGGTGGACATCGCCATGATGTCGAGCGCTCCGAAGGTGCCGACGGCGCGGATCGGCCGGCCGGTGTAGGAGGCGCCCGTCCCGGTGAGGTACTGGTGGGCGCCGACCACGCCCTGGACCAGCGCGGCGGCGACGAAGGAGCCGAGCACCAGCCGCCGGTCGGTGCGGTCGCGCAGCGAGCAGAGGACGGCGGCGGGCACCAGGACGAAGACCTGGGTGAGCCGGACGAAGCCGGTGAGGCTGGCGGCCGGGTCGATCGAGCCGACGGTGGCGACGGCGGCGGCGAGCACGATCACGCCGAACTGCACGGCGGCGGTCCGGCCGATCGCGGGGGTGCGGCCGCGCAGCAGCTCGACGGCGGTGACCGCGACCAGGGCCAGCGAGGCGAGGTCGGCGGCGGTGACGTGGACGGCGGCGGTGACGTCCTTCTCGCCGGTGGGCACGCAGACCAGCAGCACGGTGGCGGCCGCGAGCAGGCTGGGCCGGGCGGCGAGCGCCGCGACCGTCCGGTGTAACGCCCGGGCGGGCGTCGGGACGAGGTCGAGGGTGAGGGCCACGCTGGTCAGCTTCCGTCCGGGTGGAGCATCAGGGCCGCGGTGCGGCACAGGATCTTGACGTCCTGCCAGAGGCTCCAGCTCTCGATGTAGCGGTTGTCGAAGCGGGCCCGGTCCTCGATGGAGGTGTCCCCGCGCAGGCCGTTGACCTGGGCGAGGCCGGTGAGGCCGACCGGGACGCGGTGGCGGTCCGCGTACTCGGGGTAGGCCTGGCTGAACCGCATGACGAAGTAGGGGCGCTCGGGGCGCGGGCCGACGAGGCTCATGTCGCCGCGCAGCACGTTCCACAGCTGCGGCAGCTCGTCCAGGGAGCTGCGGCGCATCAGCTTGCCGACGGCGCCCATCCGGTGGTCCTGGGAGATGTTCCAGCGGGTCGCCGACTCGTGCTCGTTGCTGGGGCGCAGGGTGCGGAACTTGAGGACGGTGAAGACCCGGCCGTCCAGCCCGGTGCGCTGCTGGCGGAAGAGCACGCCGGGGCCGGTGTCGAAGCGGACGGCGAGCGCGCACAGGGCGAGTACGGGGGCGAGGGCGAGCAGGCCGAGGCCGGCGGCGGTGACGTCCAGGGCGCGCTTGGCGGCCCAGCCGGGGCGGCGCATCGCCGGGCGGTCCACCTTCAGGCAGGGGAAGCCCCAGAGGTGGTCGCCGCCGGTCGAGTGGCCGTTCTCCAGGGAGCCGTACTCACGCAGCGCGGGCACCAGCCAGACCTGGCAGCCGAGCCGGGCGGCGTCGCGCAGGGCGGCGGCGGTCTCGGCCTCGTCGGCGGCGCCCGCGGTGGCGACGACGTGGTGGATCCGGTGGCGGCGGACCTCGCGCTCCAGCACCTCGCGGCCGCCGAGCACCGGCAGGTCGGTGTCGCCGGCCAGCAGCGGCGGGTCCGGGTCGAGGAAGCCGACCGGGCGCATGCCGTACTCGCCGCGCTCCCTGAGGGCCTCGGCGACCCGGCGGCCGAGCCGGCCGGCGCCGAGGACCAGTACGGGGCTGGGCCGGCTGCGGCGGATCCGGCGGACCAGGTGGAAGAGCAGCGTCCGGCCGCAGACGGCGAGCAGCAGCTGGGCGCCGAGCAGCGCGGTCAGCCGGGCCGGGGTGGCGGGGCCGGTGTCGGGCCAGCGGCCGTCCAGGCAGCCGGCCAGGGTGACGGCGAAGGCGGTGGCCACGACGGCCCGGACGGTCAGCGCGGGGAGCTCGTCGAGGACGGAGAGGGTGAGCCGGGCCCGGTAGAGGCCGCCGGCCAGGTTGAGCAGGAGCAGCAGCGGGAGCAGGGCGGCCACGCCCAGCAGCGGATCGACCCGGACCGCCGGGTCGAGGGCCCGGTTGGCGAGCCCGGTGGCGGTGCACAGGGCGAAGGCGTCGACGGCGGCCAGGGTGACGGGCAGGGCGAGCCGGGAGCGGACCGGTCGGCGGTGGCGGCGGAGCGCCGGGGTGCTGCGGGTCTGTGCGGACCTGGCCGGGCGGTCGAGCAGTCCGGTGGCGGGCCGGCGCGGGCCGGACAGGGGCCGACCGGGCCGTGGCACGCTGTCGTGGTCAATGGTCATCAGCGCACGAACTCCCCTGCTGTGTGCCCGGGGTGACGGCGGCCCGGCACCGGTTGACCCGGGGCGGCCGTCCCGGCCCGGTGGGCGCGGTCCTGACTGCACCTGCTGCCGCTGGCGGCTTTCGGTTCTCTCGCGAATTCCCGGCGTGAAATCGAAATGAAGCAGGCAAAATCAGACAGTACCGAACGTGGCCCTGGATGCTGGAAGTTGACTTGCCATTTCATTCCAGCCGCCCATTAATAGGTATTTCCGATTTCACCCCTCGCCCACAAACCGGTTGAGGGTGCGAATACGACAGCTCCCAGCGGAGGGCATTCACGGCATGTGAAACGATCAGATCCGCTCTGGGACACGGGCACGGCGGCGTCCGGCCGCCGGCCCGGCGCCCAGCAGATCGCGGTAGAGCGCGTCCACCTGTTCGACCACCGATCGCACGTCATGGCGCGCCACGGCGTGCTCGCGCAGACGCGCACCGCGTCGCTCGCACTCGATCGGGTCGGACAATGCTTCGGCCATTCGGGTGGCGAGCGCGGCGGCGTCCTCCGGCGGCACGACCGCGCACTTCCGCTCAGCCGGAGGCAGGCATTCACGGGCTCCGGGCACGTCCGTCAACAGGACCGGCCGGCCCGCCGCCATCGCCTCCAGCGGCGCCAGCGCCATCCCCTCCCAGCGCGAGGGCAGCACCACCAGATCGGCCGCCGCCAGCCACGGCCGCGGATCCGGCACCTCCCCGGCCAGCCGGATCCGGGACGGTTCGGCCGACTCCCGGACGGCGGCGGCCAGCCGGGCCTCCTCCGGACCGGTGCCGACCAGGGCCAGCCGGGCCTGCGGCACCAGCCGCAGCACCTCGGGCCAGGCGTCGAGCAGCACGTCCTGGCCCTTCTGGCGGCAGAGCCTGCCCACGCAGACCGCCAGCGGGGCGTCGAGGTCGAGGCCGAGCGCGATCCGGGCGGCCCGGCGGTCGGCGGGCGCGTAGTGGCGCACGTCCACACCGTTGGGCACCACCGCCCAGTCGGCGTGCAGGCCCGCGGCGACGCCGTCGGCCCGCTCCTGGACGCTGACGCAGAGCAGGCGGTGCGCCCAGCGGGTCGCGTAGCGCTCCCAGCGCAGGGTGGCCGCGGCCAGCGCGCCGTCCACGGCGGCGAACGACCAGGCGTGCGGCTGGAACACGGTCGGCATCGCGCCCCGGATGGCCAGCCGGCCCGCCAGTCCGGCCTTGGCGCTGTGCAGGTGGACCATGTCGGGCGCGGCGGCGCGGACGATCCGGCGCAGCCGCCACGCCTCGGCGGCGACGGACGGGCCGGGCGAGCGGCGGGCGGGCCAGTCCTGGACCAGCGCCCCGGCGGCGGCGGCCTCCTCGGCCAGCCGGCCGCCGCGGGGACAGGCGACCAGGACCCGGTGGCCGGCCTCGCGCTGGCCGCGGACCAGGTCGACGACGACGCGGGCGACCCCGCCGTCGACGGGCTGTGAAATGTGAAGGATCGTCATATGCACGGCGGCGAGCCTAGGGTGGCTCCGCCGTGCCCGGGGGCCGTCGTCACCCGCAGGTGGCGGCCGTCCACCCGTACGGCTTGCTTGTCGTACGGGTGGGCGAGGCCGTCGAATCTTCTTGCTGGTCCGGCGCCCGGGGCGGCGGCCGGCGGCCCTCCCCGGCCGGCCCGGACGCGCCCGGTCTCAGCGGACCTCGGCCGCCAGGTTGGCCAGGATCTGGTCGTGGATCCGGTTCAGGCCCTTCGGCGCGAAGGTGCGCTCGAAGAAGCCGCCGATGCCGCCCGCACCCTGCCAGGTGGCCGAGACGGTGACCTTCGACCGGCCCTCACCGGCCGCGGCGACCGTCCAGGTGATCACCATGCTGGAGTTGGCGTCCTTCTCCACCAGCTGGTCCGGCGTCGGCGCCGAGACGGTGAACAGGCAGTCCCGCACCCGCTTCTCGGTGGCCTGGAGCCGCCAGTGCACCTGGGTGCCCGCGCCGGTGCCGCCGACCCGGACCTCGTACTCGCTGTACTGCGCCGGCAGCAGCTTGGGGCGGGTCACCTGGTAGTCGGCCAGCGCCTCGTAGACCCGCTCGGGGGCCGCGTCGTAGGCCCGCTCGGTGGTGGCCTGTACCTGTCCCATGACCGTGCTCTCCTCGTCTGGTACGTCCGGTTTCACCGGCTAGCCAACCACAGCGCACGGCCCGGGACGGTGCAGGGGCTCGGGGTGGCACCGCGTCCCGGCCGGCCGGGGCGCGCCGGGCCGGGCTCAGGACAGGCGCAGGCCCCCCGTCCGCTGCGCCCGCGCCTCGCCGAGGCGCAGCGCCAGTGCCGCGCCCGCCAGCAGCAGCACGCAGAGCACGGCCAGCCGGCCGAGCCCGGGGGCGAGTTCGCCGAACCCCTCCCGCTCCAGCAGTGCGCCGCGGACCACGGCCAGGCTGCCGGTCAGCGGCAGCGCCGCGCCGAGCACCCGCAGCACCCCGGGCAGCGCGAAGACCGGCAGCCGGACCCCGGCGACGAACCACATCGGATCGTCCAGCACGGTGTAGACGAAGGTGGAGTCGCGCGAGAACACCATCAGGCTGTTGAGCAGCGCGCCCCAGGCCACCGCGGGCAGCAGCAGGGCGAGGAGCACCACCGGGTAGACCCAGGGCCCGGCGACGTCCAGGCTGCCGAAGCCGAAGGCGGCGGCGCCCAGGAAGCAGGTGAGCAGCCAGGCGTTCTGCAGCAGTGCGCCGGCGCCGTTGGCCAGCATCAGGACCAGCCGGTCGGCGGGCGAGAGGAAGAGCAGCTCCAGCGTGCCCGTGGTGCGCTCGTAGGCGAAGTTCCACGCGGACTGGACGAGCGAGAAGAAGAACGCCCAGGCCAGCGCACCGGTCGCGAGGAAGCCGAGCAGCTTGGCCGGGTCGGCGGCGAGCGGCCAGCGGGCGGCGGCGGCCGAGCCGGCGGCGATCGGGTGCAGGGTGTAGTAGGTGGCGGCCAGTTGGAGCACCGGCCAGACCAGCATCGAGGCGAGCACCAGTGGCTGGCCGAAGAGCGTGCGGTGCTGCTTCAGCGCCTCGGCGGCGAACACCTTGCCGGCGTGCCGCAGCGGCCGGGTGGCGAGGCGGTCGCCGTCCGGGCGGGGCGGGCGACGGGTGCCCGGGCGGGGTGGCGGGAGGGTGCGGCCGACGGGGTGGGGCGGCCGGGCGCCGCGGTCGGCCGCGGCGAGCAGCAGCAGCTCGAGGGAGGGCGGCGCGGGGTGCGCCGGCCCGGTCGACGGGCCGGTCACGCGGCCACCTCCGAGCGGGCGTCGGCGGGCGCCGGGGCGGTGTCGGTGAGCGCCAGGACGGCGTCCTCCAGGGTGGCCTCGGTGACCTCCAGCCCGCCGATCGACCCGCCGGCGGCGACGATCGCCCCCGCCAGCGGGCCGGCCACGTCCTCGGGATGGCGGACGGTGACCAGCAGGCCGCCCTGGCCGGTGGCCCCGAGCTCGGCGCGGACACCGAGGCGGAGCGCGAAGTCGGCCACGGCGGCCTCCAGTTCGGGAGAGGGGTTGGTGACGGTGACCCGGACGCTGCGGTGGCTGCCGGTCGCGGCCTTGAGCTCGGCCGGGCTGCCGGCGGCGAGGTGGCGCCCGCCGGAGATCACGTAGACGTGCCCGCACAGTTCCTCGACCTCGGTCAGGTAGTGCGAGGTGAGCAGCACGCCGCGCCCCTCGGCGGCGAGGGCGGCGACCACCCGGCGCAGGTCCCGGGCGATCGGCGCGTCCAGGCCGAGGGTGGGCTCGTCGAGCAGCAGGTAGGCCGGGTCGTTGATCAGGCCGCGGGCGATCGAGAGCCGCTGGGTCATGCCGCGCGAGTACCGCTCGACCGGGGTGTCGGCGGCTCCGGTGAGGCCGACCAGCTCCAGGAGTTCGCCGATCCGGGGGCGCAGAACCGCGCCGGGGACGTCGTAGAGGTGGCCGAAGTAGCGGAGGTTCTCGGCGCCGGTGAGCTTGCCGTAGACCATCCGCTCGCCGCCGGCGATCAGGTTGATCCGGCGCCGGGCCTCGCGGGCGTGCTCGACCAGGTCGAGGCCGTCCAGGGTGACGGTGCCGGAGGTGGGGCGGAGCAGGGTGGCGAGGATCTTGATGGTGGAGGTCTTGCCCGCGCCGTTGAGGCCGAGCAGTCCGGTGACCCGGCCGGCCGGGATCTCCAGGTCGAGGCCGTCGACGGCGGTCTTCACGTCGCGCGGGCCGAAGAGGCCCTTCTCCCGGCTGCGGAAGGTCTTGCGCAGGGCGGTGGTGCGGATCATGTCACTGGCTCCGGTTCGGGTGGTCCATGCGTCGGGGGCTCCGTTCGGAGGCGGTTCAGAAGCTCCGCTCGGCGGCCCGGCGCTCGGCGGCGGGCAGCAGCCGCAGACCGAGCAGCAGGAAGCCCAGGCTGAGGGCGAGGCAGGTCACCAGCCGCGCGGTGAGCTCGGTGAGCGGCTGCCCCCGGCCGAGCGCGCCGCGCAGCACGTCCATCGCGGAGGTGACGGGCAGCAGCTCGGCCAGCCACCGGGCGGGCACCGGCAGGTAGCTGTTGGGGAAGGTGATGCCGCAGAGCAGCGAGACGGCGAGGAAGACGGTGTTCTGCGAGATGTGCGCCTCGCCGGCGACGATCATCAGCGCGCCGAGCAGCACCGCGACGGCGAACACGGCGGCGCTGAGCGCGAGCAGCCCGGCGAGGGCGGCGAGCGGGTGCCAGGCGGGCAGCGTGACGCCGAGCACCGCGGCGAACCCGCCGAGCAGGCCGACCTCGACGGCGGTGTTGAGCAGCGCGAACCCGGTGAAGCCGAGCAGGTAGGGCAGCCGCCCGGCGGGGGCGATCAGCAGTGCGCCCAGGGTGCCCTGGCGCTGCTCGGTGATCAGCGCCTTGCTGCTCCAGAGCAGCATCCGGACGGTGAACATGTAGCCGGCCGCGCCGATCGCGATGTAGCCGAGGTAGTCGGCGCCTCCGGTGCGGGCGGTGAAGTCCTCGGCCACCGAGCCGCCGCCGATGGCGTGCAGGCCCAGGTAGGACAGGCCGAGGGTGAAGACGCCGATCAGCAGACAGCCGACGGCGTAGGACCACGGGTAGGCCCGGAAGGTCATCGTCCAGGTGCGGCGCAGCGTCGCCCAGGCGACGGACATCTGCTCCCCCATTCGTTCTCGTTCGTCCTCAGGCGCACTCGTTCCGCGTGAGTTTTCATCAGGAACTTACAAGTTCCCTTTCGGAACTCGCAAGGGGGTGCGAGGATGGACCGTCCTGGACGTGAGAGGAGCGACGGTGCTCAAAGAGGTACCCGCGCGGGATGCCACCTGCGCGATCGCCCAGTCGGCGGCCGTGATCGGCGACTGGTGGAGCATCCTGATCGTCCGCGAGTCGGCGCGCGGCCTGCTGCGCTTCGACGAGCTCCAGCACGAGCTGGGCATCTCCCGGAAGGTCCTCACCGAGCGGCTCGGCCACCTGACCGAGGCCGGCGTGCTGGTCCGGGTGCCGTACCAGAGCGCCCCGGTGCGCCACGAGTACCGGCTCACCGAGGCCGGCCGGGCGCTGCTGCCGGTCCTGGTCGCGATGCAGGACTGGGCGGACCGCTGGCTGCTCGGCGACGGCGCGCTCTCCGGCTCGGCCGCGCCCGACAGCGCGGAGGCCGCCCGGCTGGCGGCGCTGCCCGGCACCCG
Organism: Kitasatospora sp. NPDC001603; assembly: GCF_040298365.1. NCBI lineage: Bacteria > Bacillati > Actinomycetota > Actinomycetes > Kitasatosporales > Streptomycetaceae > Kitasatospora > Kitasatospora sp. NPDC001603. The sequence goes on along the minus strand of NZ_JBEPAA010000006.1, from coordinate 171,454 downwards.
GTTGCCGGCGCTCACCCTGCCCGCGCACACCGGCGGCGAGCTGGACCCGGTCGATCCGGCGGCCGGCGCCACCGTGCTGTTCTGCTACCCGGCCACCGGCCGCCCCGGGCCACTGCCGCCGGGCTGGGGCGACATCCCCGGCGCGGTCGGCTGCACGCTGGAGAACCGACTCTTCCGCGAGGCGTACCCCGAGTTCCGCGCGGCCGGTCTGGCGCTGCGCGGGGTCTCCACCCAACGGCCCGACGAACAGCGGGAGTTCGCGGCGGCGGAGGAGATCCCCTTCCCCCTCCTGTCCGACCTGGACGTCCGGCTGGCGGCCGCCCTGCGGCTGCCCACCTTCCACGTCGGCCAGGGCCTGCGGCTGAAGCGGGCGGTGCTCGTGCTGGACCGCGCCCGGGTGGTGCGCCGGGTGGCCTTCCCGGTCACCGACATCCCCGCCGCCGTCCGGCAGGCGCTCGCGGACGCGCGCGAGGTGGCGCTGGAAGACCGCTGAACGGGTCGGGCCCGCAAGCGCACGGGTTAGGGTGACGGATGTGCTCGATCAGGTGACAGCAGTGCGCTACGTCGATCCGCTGCGGGCCGGCGGCTCCGTCCCCGGCGTCGTGGAGACCGACGACCTCGGCACCTACGTGGTCAAGTTCATCGGTGCCGCGCAGGGCCGCAAGGCCCTGGTGGCCGAGGTGATCGTCGGTGAACTGGCCCGGCGGCTCGGCCTGCCGGTGCCGGAGCTCCGGCTGGTCGACTTCGACCCGGCGGTCGCCGGCGCCGAGCCCGACCCGGAGGTCCAGGACATCCTCCGGGCGAGCCGCGGACTCAACCTCGGGATGGACCTGCTGCCCGGCGCCCGCGACTTCAGGCCCGGCATGATCCCCGTCGGGCCGGCCGAGGCCGGCCGGGTCGTCTGGCTGGACGCGCTCACCGGCAACGTCGACCGCAGCGTGCACAACCCCAATCTGATGGTCTGGCACGGCAAGCTCTGGCTGATCGACAACGGCGCCGCGCTGGTCTTCCACCACCGCTGGTCCGGCGCCGCGGGCTCGGTGGGCAAGCGCTACGACCTGAGCGCCCACGCCCTCGGCGGCTACGCCCCCGACGTCGCGCTGGCCGACGACGAGCTCGGGCCGCTGGTCACCCCCGCGCTGCTGGAGGAGGTCGTGGCGCTCGTCCCCGACGCGTGGCTGGCCGACGAGCCCGGCTTCGACTCGGTGGCGGCGGTGCGGCACGCCTACGTCGCCCACCTCGCCGCCCGTGCGGCGCGCTCCCGCGACTGGCTGCCGGACGGCTTCGCCACGCCCGAGCAGGTGCGCGAGGCCGAACGCCGGCGGGCCGCCGCCAGCCGGGCCGGCCGGCCGGCCTGGCTCCAGGAGGTGCCGGACCTGCACGGCAAGCCGGCGGTCGAGACGGTCTGGGACCACCACTTCGAGTGAGGGCCGGGGCGCCGCCGGTACCCGTGAGGGGTGGGGAGCGGGACCGAAGTCCCGCTCCCCACCCCTCGGTTCGATCAGCCCCGGCCGCTCGGACCGTCGGCGCCTACCGTGCGGTCAGCGCGTCAGCGCCACCACTGGACCGCCTTCTCGGCGTTGATGATGCCCGCGCCGTAGAAGCCGTTGTCGTCCGCGCCGCCCTCGCAGGTGGCCGCCCACCTGCCGGTGCCGCCCGGGTTGTACGGGCCCGACGGGCAGGCGTGCGACTCGGCCTGGTTGGTCAGCATCTCGGTCAGCTCCTCCGGGCTCGCCCACGGGAAGGTGCTGGCGAGCAGCGCCAGGACGCCGGCCGCGTGCGGGGAGGCCATCGAGGTGCCCTGCATGTAGCCGTAGCGGCCGCCGGGGATGGTGGAGAGGGTGCGGCCGTTCTTGTCCGGGGTGTCCGGGATCTGGTAGAGCCGGTCGCCACCGGGGGCGGCGACGGTCACCTTGTCCTTGCCGTAGCTGGAGTAGTACGACTTGTCACCGTTGACGCCCACCGAGGAGACCGAGACCACGCCGTCCAGCTCGGTCGGCAGGTTGAGGCAGTCCTGGGTGATCGGGCGGGTGCCCGGGGTGGTGTCGTCCGGGCTGCTGACGTCCACGGTCTTGTGGGCGAGGTCGATGTTCTCGTTGCCCGCCGCGGCCACGTTGAGGACGCCCTTGCGCTGCGAGAACTCGACCGCGCGGCGCACGGCGGTGGTGATCGCCGCCTGGTCCGCGTCGTTCTGGCAGTTGAACATCCACGGGTCGACGTAGTAGCTGTTGTTGGTCACCTTGAACTTGTGCTCACCGGCCCAGACGAAGCCGCAGATCGCGTACTCCGGGTAGATGAACCCGCCGTCGTCGACGACCTTGACGGCGGCCAGCTTGACGTTCGGGGCTATGCCCTCGATGCCCTTGCCGTTCTTGGCCGCGGCTATGGTGCCGGCCACGTGGGTGCCGTGGTCGCCGTCGGGGCCCGGCTGCCAGGCCGCCCAGTCGGTGTTCGGCTTGCCGCCGTCGATGCAGGAGACCGACTGCGAGGCGTCGACGTTGGCGGCGAGGTCCTCGTGGGTGCCGTCGATGCCGGAGTCCAGCACGCCGACGGTCACGTTGCGGCTGCCCAGGGAGAGCTTGTGGGCCTTGTCCACGCCGATCTGACGCATGTCCCACTGGTTGGCCCAGTAGGGCTCCTGGCCGGCCGCGGCGGCGGTGACCGGCTCGGCGGCGACCTCGGCCTTCTGCGTCTCGGCGGCCGTGATGCCCTTGGTGCGGCTGGTGCCGACCGACTGGACGCCCTTCGCCTTCCGCAGCTTGGCGGCGAACTGGGTGTCGGTCGAGCGGGCGATCACCACGCCGATCTGCTCGTACGAGTACACCACGGTGCCGCCGAGGGTCGTGACGGCCTTCTCGACCTTCTGCACCTGGCCGTGGTTGGCCTGGGTGTTGACGACGTAGCTCAGCAGCGGCCCGGTGGTCGGCTCGGCCCCGGAGGCGGCGACGGCGGTCCCGGCAGGCAGTGCCAGGGCACTGGCCGCGGCGAGGGCGACGCCCACTGCGGCGTACCGGGTCCGGCTGATCCGAGGAACACTCATAGGGGTTGGCCCTCCCGAGTCGTCGTGCAGCTGCGGATGGCAGGTGCAGTGGAATGATCGGGACGCTAGTGAACATGCGTTGTAATCCGCAAGAGGTAGTCATCTAATCGACACCGTTCGGCCACTTCCGAGGGGTGCGGCTCCGGCCGATCCGACCCGGTGTCAATCCATACGGTGAATATCCGGCCCGCGCGCGCTTTCCCTCACCGGGGCGTAGACGATCCACAATTCCCGGGCCACCGGGGCCGCTCGGCGCACCCGGTCAGGGGCCGCCGCCGGGGCGCCCGCACCGCGCCGACCAGGGCCGGACGCTCCACCGGCCGGCCGGCCCGGGCCGCCACCGCGGCCGCCCGCCGCTCAGAGCCGGTACAGGCGACGGGCGTTGTCCGCCGCGACCTGCCGGGCGAGGTGGCGGCCGTCGGCCGCCGAGCAGGCGCCGTCCGCGCGCCAGCCGTCCAGCAGGGCGCCCAGGCCGTGCCGGAACTGGGCGGTGCCCACCAGGTAAAGCTCCGGCAATCCATAGGCGTCGGTGGAGAAGAGCAGCTTGCCGAACGGCGTCAGCTCCAGCATCTCGCCGAGGACGGCGGCCACCCGGGGCCCGACGTAGGAGGCCGTCAGCCCGAGGTCGGTGTACACCAGCGGGAAGGCCTGGGCCAGCCAGGCCGCCTGCCGGTGGTAGGGATATCCGTGCAGGAGCACCAGCGGAACGCCGCTCGGCTCGGCGGCCCGGACGAAGTCGGTCAGCAGCGACGGGTCGGCCCGGTGCAGGGTGAGGTCCGGATCGCCGAACCCGGTGTGCAGTTGGAGCGGCAGGCCGAGCTCGGCGCAGACGTCGAGGGCCGTCCAGAGCAGGTGGTGCAGCAGCACGGGGTGGCTCAGCCGGCCGCGCCCGGCGCGCAGCCACTCCCCGGCGGCCGCCACCACCGCCGCCGGGGCGGGGCGCTCGGCCGGTACCGCCAGGCCCTGCCGGTAGGCCACCACCGACTTGACCGCCACCGCGCCGGCCGCCGACGCGGCCAGCGCCTCGCGGACGAGGGCCGGCCAGGACCCGGCCGGCGCCGAGACGGTCTCGGCGACGGACTCCAGCCGGACCACCTCGCGCACCCGGGCGCCGGCCGCCTCGGCGAACTCGCTGAGCGGGAGCAGCGGGTGGCCGGCCGCCTCGGCCAGGCCGGTGTCCACCAGGCAGGTGTCCAGCCCGGCGGCCGCCAGCAGCCGCCGGGTGGCCTCGGCGGCGCCCAGCTCCGCCCGCCGGGCCAGGTAGTCGGCGGCGGGGGCGTGCACGGGCAGCCCCAGCGCGGGCGGGCACCAGCGCCGCACGGCCAGGCCGAGGGCGCTGTCGAACGGCGTGGTGCCGGGCGCGGGCGGGCGGTCGGACTCGGTGAGCAGCCCGGCCAGCGCGCCGTCGGCGAGGTCGGCCACCACCACGCTGTGGCAGTGGTGGTCGACCAGCGCCGGCACCTCCAGCGAGCGCACCGGTCAGTACCGCCAGCGGGTGGCCGCGACCAGCTGCTCCGGGGTGGCCGAGGCGTGGCGCTCGCTCTCGCCGCGGCGGACGGCCAGCACCGCCTCGTACAACGGCTCGCCGAGCGCCTCGCGGAGCACCGCCGACCGCTGGTAGGCCGCGAGCGCGTCACCCGGGCCCGCCGGGAGCCGGGGCACCGTGCCGGGCGCGGCCTCGGCCGGGTCGCCGGTGAACTCGGGCGGGAGCGCGAGCCGTTGCGCCAGCCCGGCGAGACCGGTGGCGAGCACCCCGCCGATCGCCAGGTACGGGTTGGCGGTGGCGTCGAAGCACTTGATCTCGGCGTTGGCCGCGGTGGCGCGCTCCCCGGTGGAGCCCGTCACCAGCCGCAGCGCCGCCTCCCGGTTCTCCAGACCCCAGCACTGGTAGGCGCCGGCCCAGTGCGAGGGCACCAGCCGCAGGTACCCGGCCGGGCTGGAGGAGCCGAGCACCAGCAGCCCGGGCAGCGCGCCGAGCACTCCGGCGAGGAAGCCCTCCGCCTCGGCCGTCAGCCCGTGCGGGCCGGCTCCGCCGCGGGCGAGGTTCCGGCCGTCCCGCCAGAGGCTGAGGTGGAGGTGGCCGCCGTTGCCGACCGAACCGGCCTCGACCACCGGGGCGAAGGAGGCGCGCAGGCCGTGCCGGGCGGAGACGGCGCGGACGGTCTGGCGGACCAGGACGGAGGTGTCGGCGGCCTCGACCGGCCCCTCCGGGGCGACCGACACCTCGAACTGGCCCGGCGCGTACTCGGGGTGGATCTGCAGGACGGCGAGGCCCTGCGCGCCGAGGGCGTGCAGCACCTCGCGCAGGTAGTCGGAGAGGTCGGTCAGGCGCTGCATGCCGTAGGCCGGGCCGTCGGTCGGGTAGCGGGGCTCCTCCTGCGCCGGCCCGGCGAGCGCGACCACCCACTCGACCTCGATACCGGCCTTGACGGTGATCCCGCGCTCGGCGGCGGCGGCCGTCATCCGGCGGGCGAACAGCCGCTGGCAGCCCGGGTGCGGGGCGCCGGACTGGGTGTACCGCTCGCCCGGGACCCAGGCCCAGCCGGGCTGGGCGGCCAGCGGGACCACCCGGTCGAGGTCCGGGTAGAGCCGGAGGTCCCCGGTGGGCCCGCCGATCGACCGGCTGGTGACGATCGAGTCGTCGGCCAGGAAGACGTCGAAGCAGGGCGCCGTGCCGACACCCCACTCGGCGGCGTGCACCAGCCCGTCCAGCGGGACGGCCTTGACCCGGGCGATGCCCGCGTTGTCCACCCACGTGACGGCGACCGCCTCGACCCCCGCCGGGCGCAGCCGCTCGACGGCCGCCTGCGCCCGCTCGCCGCGCTCGGCCCGCGGCGGCAGCGCGACGGCGGCCGCCGGGCCCGCGGACGGGTCGGGCGCGGCGGCGGGCCCGGACGCGGCGGCGGGCGCCGCGCCCCGGCTGGGCTCGGACGGGTCGGCGAGGCCGGCGGAGGAGACGGCTCCGGTGCTCATGCGGCCATGCTGTCCTGCCCGCCGACCAGGGGGAATTCCCCTATCGGGTGGTTCCGGCGGACGCCTGTCCACCCGCTCACTCCCGCGGGTCGCACCCCGGGCCGCCGCGGACCCCGGGACCCGGCCGCCCCGGGCGCGGGCCGGCGGCGACCCGGGGCGGCCGGGAATCCGGTGGCGCCCGCCCCCTTCCTACTGGCGAGTAGCTTCGCTACAGTGTCCGCACGCACCACCGTCGGGCTTCGGGAGCCGCACCGACGGGGTCGCCGGCCGGCGCGTGATCGCGCGGAACGGTCCGGCGGCGGGCGGTGCGTCTTCACCGGTCGTAGCCGCGGGTCGCGGCGGGCCGGATTCTCGCCTCGTATCAGAGTCGCTTCCTTCACCCCGAGCGCCTGAGTACCACGGCACACCCGCAGCACGGCCGGAGCGGACCGGCGGCTGCGCCGGTGGGCCGCAACCGTCATCTCCCCATGCCCCCGCGCGCGGACCCTCCTCCGGCGGCGCGTCCGCCGGAGCGCGCGCGGGCCCTTATGACAAGGAGTCAGGACAGATGGAGCGTCCCTTCCCCACGGTCGCCGTGGTCGGCCTCGGCACGATGGGTGCCGGCGTCGCGGTGGCGGTCGCGCAGAGCGGCCGCCGAGTGATCGGCATCGAGGCCACCGAGGACTCCGCCGCCCGGGCCCTGGCCCGGATCGAGGAGGCCACCGCGCACGCCGTCGCCCGCGAGCGGATCACCGCCGAGGACCGGGCCGCGCTGCTCGAGCGGATCTCGGTCGGCCACGCGCTCGACGCCGCCGCCGCGGCGGACCTGGTGATCGAGGAGGTCCCCGAGCAGCTGGAGCTGAAGCGGGAGCTCTTCGCCGAGCTGGACCGGATCTGCCCGCCCGCGACGGTGCTGGCCACCGGCACCACCGCGCTGTCGGTGACCCGGATCGCCGCCGCCACCGCGCGCCCGGAGCGCGTGCTGGGCCTGCACTTCTTCAACCCGGTGCACACCATGAAGCTGGTCGAGGTGGTCCGCACCGTGCTGACCGCCCCGCAGGTCGCCGAGGACGCCGCGGCGTTCGCCCGCGACCTCGGCAAGGAGCCGGTGGCGGCGGGCGACCGCGCCGGCTTCGTGGTGAACGGGCTGCTCTTCGCGTACCTGAACCAGGCCGCCGCGATGTTCGAGTCCAAGTACGCCACCCGCGAGGACATCGACGCCGCGATGCGGCTCGGCTGCGGGCTGCCGATGGGACCGCTGGCGCTGCTCGACCTGATCGGCGTGGACACCGCGCGGACCGTCCTGGAGGCCATGTACGAGCAGTCCCGGGACCGGCTGCACGCACCCGCGCCGATCCTCGGCCAGCTGGTCTTCGCCGGGCTGCTGGGCCGCAAGTCCGGCCGGGGCTTCTACACCTACGAGGCGCCCGGCTCGTCCAAGGTGGTCGGCGCCGCCACCGGGGCCACCGCGGCGAAGGCGCCCGGCCGGGAGGTGCGCCGGGTCGGCGTCTGCGGCTCCGGCACGATGGCCACCGGCATCGTCGAGGTGTTCGCCAAGGCCGGGTACCCGGTGCTGCTGGCCGCCCGCAGCCAGGAGAAGGCCGAGCGGGCCAAGGCGCAGCTGGCCCGGTCGCTGGAGCGCTCGGTGGCCAAGGGCCGGCTCTCCGAGGAGCAGCGCGACGCGGCGCTGGCCCTGGTGACGCCGGTCGGGCAGTACACCGAGCTGGCCGACGTCGACCTGGTGGTCGAGGCGGTGGCCGAGGACCTCGCGGTCAAGCGCGAGCTGTTCGCCACCCTGGACAAGATCGTCAAGCCGGGCGCGGTGCTCGCCACCACCACCTCCTCGCTGCCGGTGATCAGCTGCGCGGCGGCCACCTCGCGGCCGCAGGACGTGATCGGCCTGCACTTCTTCAACCCGGCGCCGGCCATGAAGCTGGTCGAGGTGGTCTCCACCGTGCTGACCGCGCCGGACGTCACCGCGACGGCGCTGGAGATCTGCGCCAAGGTGCGCAAGCACCCGGTGGAGTGCGGCGACCGGGCCGGGTTCATCGTGAACGCGCTGCTCTTCCCGTACCTGAACGACGCCGTGCGGATGCTGCAGGAGCACTACGCGACGGTGGACGACATCGACACCGCGATGAAGCTCGGCTGCGGCTACCCGATGGGCCCGTTCGAGCTGCTGGACGTGGTCGGCCTGGACGTCTCGCTGACCATCGAGCAGGTGCTGCACCAGGAGTTCCGCGAGCCGGGCCTGGCGGCGGCGCCGCTGCTGGAGCACCTGGTGGCGGCCGGCTGCCTGGGCCGCAAGACCGGCCGCGGGTTCCGCGACCACGCGCGCCGGTGACCACGCCGTCGGTTGGGGGCGCCGCGCCGCTGGGCGCGGGCCCCACCGGGACGGGCCCGGCCGGCCCGGCACCGCTCCTGCCGGGGCAGCCCGGGTACGGGCCGCCGCGCACCGGCTGGAGCCCCGGGGCGGTGTCGGCGCGCTGGCCGAGACCGGCCGTGACCGGACCGGTCGCCCCGGTACGACGGGGAAGGCCCGCGGCGCCGGCGCCGGGGGCGTGTAGCGTTCCGGGCATGGATCGGGTTCAGTCAGCCTCCCCGCAGCACTCCGCCGGACCGCGCGGCGCCGACCGGCCGTCCGGGGCCGGCGCCGAGGGGAATCCCGGCAACCGCCGGGCGGCCGCGCAGCGCCAGCAGATGCGTCAGGACCTGGCCACGGCGGCGATGGAGCTCTTCGCCTCGCAGGGCTACGAGGAGACCACGGTCGACCAGATCGCCGCGGCCGCCGGCGTGGCCCGGCGGACCTTCTTCCGGTACTTCCGGTCCAAGGAGGAGGCGATCTTCCCGGACCACGACGACACCCTCGTCCGGGTGGCCGACCTGCTGGCCAGTGCCGAGGCCGACGAGCACCCGCTGGACGTGGTCTGCCGCGGCATCAAGGAGGTGCTGCGGATGTACGCCTCCACCCCGGCGGTCTCGGTCGCCCGGTACCAGCTGATCCGTCAGGTGCCGGCGCTGCGCGAGCGGGAGATCGCCGTGGTGGCCCGGTACGAGCGGCTGTTCACCCGCTACCTGCTGGGCCGGTTCGACACCGGGGGCGAGATCCCCTCGGGCTGGCAGCGGGCCGGCGAGGACGACTCGATGCTGGCCGAGGTGTCGGCGGCGGCGGTCGTCGCGGCCCACAACCACGTGCTGCGGCGCTGGCTGAGGGCCGGTGGCCGGGGCGACGTGGAGGCGCAGCTGGACCACTCCTTCGAGGTGATCCGGCGGACCTTCTGGGCCTCCGCGGCGCCGGGGGTGAGACGGCGGGGGTCCCTGGTGGCACCCGGTGCCAGTGTGACCCCCCTGGAGGAGGCGGCCGCGAGCGCACTGAGTGCCAGCCCCGGAGGTGAGGTACTCATCACAGTGGCCCGGACCGACGCTCCGCTGGACGTCGTGGTGGACAGCATCAGGGCCGCGCTGAGCAGTGCCAGGCACGCCTGAGAGCTAGCGTTTCCGCAGGTCAGAGCAGTTCGAAGGGCCCGTACCGACGATCCGGTGCGGGCCCTTCGCGCACCCGTCGGCGGGCGCTCGAACGCGGATTTGATTCACCTGAATTGATGACACCCGGTGTCTTTACGAGTGGCACAGGGTGCCACTACCTTGTTACCCACCAGTCGCGGCGCCGCGGCTCCCCACCACGGCGCGCCGTCGTCCGGCGCTCCCACACCCCGGGAGCTGTGCCCAGCAAGGTCCACCGCAGATCCACCGCACGGTCCCAGCCAGGCCACCCAACCACCCATCTCAGCGAAGCCGGTGTCCGCTCCCGGCTCCCCCAGACGCCCTGTGCCCCTCACACAGGTACGCCTTCGGAGGCAGCCATGAAGGAAATCCTCGACGCGATCCTCAACTCCGACAGCACCGCGGCGGACTTCGCCGCGCTCAAGCTGCCGGAGTCCTACCGGGCGGTCACGCTCCACAAGGACGAGGAGCAGATGTTCGCCGGCCTCGACAGCCGCGACAAGGACCCCCGCAAGTCCCTCCACCTCGACGAGGTCGCCCTGCCCGAGCTGGGCCCGGGCGAGGCCCTGGTCGCCGTCATGGCCAGCGCCGTGAACTACAACACCGTGTGGAGCTCGATCTACGAGCCGGTCTCCACCTTCGGCTTCCTGGAGCGCTACGGCCGGCTCTCCCCGCTGACCAAGCGCCACGACCTGCCGTACCACGTGCTCGGGTCCGACCTCGCGGGCGTGGTGCTGCGCACCGGCGCCGGGGTCAACGTCTGGAAGCCGGGCGACGAGGTCGTCGCGCACTGCCTCTCGGTCGAGCTGGAGTCCCCGGACGGCCACAACGACACGATGATGGACCCGGAGCAGCGGATCTGGGGCTTCGAGACCAACTTCGGCGGTCTGGCCCAGCTGGCGCTGGTGAAGACCAACCAGCTGCTGCCGAAGCCGAAGCACCTGACCTGGGAGGAGGCCGCCTCCCCCGGCCTGGTCAACTCCACCGCCTACCGCCAGCTGGTCTCGCGCAACGGCGCGGGCATGAAGCAGGGCGACAACGTGCTGATCTGGGGCGCCAGCGGCGGCCTCGGCTCGTACGCCACCCAGTACGCGCTGGCCGGCGGCGCCACCCCGATCTGCGTGGTCTCCAACGACCAGAAGGCCGAGATCTGCCGGGCGATGGGCGCCGAGGCGATCATCGACCGCTCCGCCGAGGGGTACAAGTTCTGGAAGGACGAGAACAACCAGGACCCGCGCGAGTGGAAGCGGCTCGGCGCGAAGATCCGCGAGTTCACCGGCGGCGAGGACGTGGACATCGTCTTCGAGCACCCGGGCCGCGAGACCTTCGGCGCCTCGGTCTACGTCACCCGCAAGGGCGGCACCATCGTCACCTGTGCCTCCACCTCGGGCTTCATGCACCAGTACGACAACCGCTACCTGTGGATGTCGCTCAAGCGCATCGTCGGCTCGCACTTCGCCAACTACCGCGAGGCGTTCGAGGCCAACCGCCTGATCGCCAAGGGCAAGATCCACCCGACGCTCTCGAAGGTCTACTCGCTGGAGGACACCGGCCAGGCCGCCCTCGACGTGCACCACAACAAGCACCAGGGCAAGGTCGGCGTGCTCTGCCTGGCGCCGGAGGAGGGCCTGGGCGTGCGGGACGCGGAGTTCCGGGCGAAGCACATCGACGCCATCAACCGCTTCCGGAACGTCTGATGGCCGGACGCGACCGCCCCTGGCTGATGCGCACCTACGCGGGGCACTCGACCGCGAGCGACTCCAACGCGCTCTACCGCAAGAACCTCGCCAAGGGGCAGACCGGCCTGTCGGTGGCCTTCGACCTGCCGACCCAGACCGGCTACGACTCGGACCACGTCCTCGCCCGCGGCGAGGTCGGCCGGGTCGGCGTCCCGGTGGGCCACGTCGGGGACATGCGGGCCCTGTTCGAGGGCATCCCGCTCGAACAGACCAACACCTCGATGACGATCAACGCCACCGCGATGTGGCTGCTGGCGCTCTACCAGGTGGTCGCGGAGGAGCAGGGCGCCGACATCGCCAAGCTCACCGGCACCACCCAGAACGACATCGTCAAGGAGTACCTCTCGCGCGGGACGCACGTCTTCCCGCCCGGGCCCTCGGTCCGGCTGATCACCGACATGATCGCCTACACCGTCGGCAACATCCCCAAGTGGAACCCGATCAACATCTGCAGCTACCACCTGCAGGAGGCCGGCGCCACCCCGGTCCAGGAGATCGCCTACGCGATGTGCACCGCGATCTCGGTGCTGGACGCGGTGCGCGACTCCGGCCAGGTGCCGGCCGAGCGGATGGGCGAGGTGGTCGCCCGGATCTCCTTCTTCGTCAACGCCGGCGTGCGCTTCGTCGAGGAGATGTGCAAGATGCGCGCCTTCGCCCAGCTCTGGGAGAAGGTCACGCTGGAGCGCTACGGCATCCAGGACGCCAAGCAGCGCCGCTTCCGCTACGGCGTCCAGGTCAACTCGCTGGGTCTGACCGAGGCGCAGCCGGAGAACAACGTCCAGCGGATCGTGCTGGAGATGCTCGCCGTCACGCTCTCCAAGGACGCCCGGGCCCGGGCCGTCCAGCTGCCCGCCTGGAACGAGGCGCTCGGCCTGCCCCGCCCGTGGGACCAGCAGTGGTCGCTGCGGATCCAGCAGGTGCTCGCCTACGAGTCCGACCTGCTGGAGTACGGGGACCTCTTCAACGGCTCCGAGGTGATCGAGACCAAGACCGCCGAGCTGCTGGCCGGCGCCGAGGCCGAGATCGCCAAGGTGCTGGAGATGGGCGTCAAGGCGGGCAACCGGGGCATCATCCCGGCCGTCGAGTCCGGCTACCTGAAGTCCAACCTGGTCGCCTCGCACGCCGCCCGGCGGGCCCGGATCGAGTCCGGCGAGGACAAGATCATCGGGGTCAACTGCTTCGACACCACTGAGGAGAGCCCGCTCACGGCCGACCTCGACACCGCGATCATGGTGGTCGACCCGGCCTCCGAGCAGTCCGTGCTGGCCGCACTGGAGGAGTGGCGCGGCAAGCGCGACGAGGCCGCCGCCCAGCAGGCGCTGGAGGAGCTCAAGGCCGTCGCCGGCACCGACGTCAACCTGATGGAGGCGACGCTCGCCTGCGCCCGCGCCGGGGTCACCACCGGCGAGTGGGCCTTCGCCCTGCGCGAGGTCTTCGGCGAGTACCGCGCGCCCACCGGCGTCGGCGGCGCGCCGGTCGCGGTGGCCGCCGAGCCCGGCGGTGAGCTGGCCGCGGTCCGCGAGGCGGTCGCCGCCACCGCCGCCGAGCTCGGTGTCGGCAAGCTGCGCCTGCTGGTCGGCAAGCCCGGCCTGGACGGACACTCCAACGGCGCCGAGCAGATAGCCGTCCGGGCCCGTGACGCCGGGTTCGAGGTGGTCTACCAGGGCATCCGGCTGACGCCCGAGCAGATCGTCTCGGCCGCCGTCGCGGAGGACGTGCACTGCGTGGGCCTGTCGATCCTCTCGGGGGCGCACTCCGAGCTGGTGCCCGACGTCCTGCACCGGCTCCGCCGGGCCGGGGTGGAGGATGTCCCGGTGATCGTGGGTGGCATCATCCCGGCAGCGGACGGCGAGGCCCTCAAGGCCGCCGGCGTCGCCGCCGTGTTCACCCCGAAGGACTTCGGCATCACCACCATCATCGGCCGGATCGTGGACGAGATCCGGCTGGCCAACAGGCTCCAGCCGTGGACGCCCACCACCGCCGCGTCCACCAGCTGATCGTGGAAGGAACTGACCACCCCTCATGAGCAACGCCAGCGACACCCCCGTCAACCGGCTCCGCCCCCGCCGCTCCTGCCTCGCCGTACCGGGCAGCAACCCGCGCTTCCTGGAGAAGGCCCAGGGCCTCCCGGCCGACCAGGTCTTCCTCGACCTGGAGGACGCCTGCGCCCCGCTGGTCAAGGAGAGCGCCCGGCACAACATCGTCGACGCGCTGAACAACGGTGACTGGGGCAAGAAGACCAAGGTCGTCCGCGTCAACGACTGGACCACCCACTGGACGTACCGCGACGTGATCACGGTCGTCGAGGGCGCCGGCCCCAACCTCGACTGCATCATGCTGCCGAAGGTCCAGGACGCCGAGCAGGTCCGGGCGCTCGACCTGCTGCTCACCCAGATCGAGAAGACCATGGGCTTCGAGGTCGGCAAGATCGGCATCGAGGCGCAGATCGAGAACGCCAAGGGCCTGATCAACGTCGACGCGATCGCCGAGTCCTCCCCGCGCCTGGAGACGATCATCTTCGGCCCGGCCGACTTCATGGCCTCGATCAACATGAAGTCCCTGGTGGTCGGCGAGCAGCCGGCGGGCTACCCGGCCGACGCCTACCACTACATCCTGATGCGCATCCTGATGGCCGCCCGCGCCAACGACCTGCAGGCCATCGACGGCCCCTACCTGCAGATCCGCAACCAGGAGGGCTACCGCGAGGTGGCCGGCCGCGCCGCCGCGCTCGGCTTCGACGGCAAGTGGGTGCTCCACCCGGACCAGGTCTCCGCCGCGAACGAGATCTTCTCGCCCTCGCAGGAGGACTACGACCACGCCGAGCTGATCCTCGACGCCTACGACTGGTGCACCTCCGAGGCGGGCGGTGCCAAGGGCTCCGCGATGCTCGGCGACGAGATGATCGACGAGGCCAGCCGCAAGATGGCCCTGGTCATCGCGGGCAAGGGCCGCGCCGCCGGGTTCGAGCGCACCTCCAAGTTCGAGCCCCCGCAGGCCTGACCCCTCCTGACCTCCTAAGGACCATTGAGATGCAGTTCGGACGCACCTACGAGGAGTTCGAGGTCGGCGCTGTCTACAAGCACTGGCCCGGCAAGACGGTCACCGAGTACGACGACCACCTCTTCTGTCTGCTCACCATGAACCACCACCCGCTCCACATGGACACCAACTACGCGGAGCGGACGACCGACTTCGGCAAGAACGTCGTGGTCGGCAACTACATCTACTCGCTGCTGCTCGGAATGTCCGTCCCGGACGTCTCCGGCAAGGCGATCGCCAATCTGGAGATCGAGTCGCTGCGCCACATCGCGCCGACCTTCCACGGCGACACCCTGTACGGCGAGACCACCGTGCTCGACAAGTGGCCGTCCAAGTCCAAGGACGACCGCGGGATCGTGTACGTCGAGACCAAGGGCTACAAGCAGGACGGCACGGTCGTCTGCATCTTCCGCCGCAAGGTGATGGTGCCGACGGCGACGTACATCAAGGAGCGCGGCGGCGAGCAGCCCGGCCGCCCGACTCCGCTGTCCTAGCCCGTCCAGAGCCGTACCACCCAGGAGCCCCGGAGGGGTAGGCCGCCGTCATCGGCCGATCCCCACCCCGGTTCCGGGGGCCCTGCTGCCGCAGCCACGCCGGCAGGGCCCCCGGAAAATCCCCCCCCCCCCGCTGTTCTGCCCTCCCCCCACCCTCTCCCTCTTTCGCCACAGGAGCCGCACGATGGGACGCCTCGCACAGACCGACGGCCTCACCGAGATCCAGCGGGACATCCTCGCCACCGTGCGGGATTTCGTCGACAAGGAGATCATTCCGGTCGCGACCGAGCTGGAGCACAAGGACGAGTACCCCACCGCCATCGTGGAGGGGATGAAGCAGCTCGGCCTCTTCGGCCTCACCATTCCCGAGGAGTACGGCGGCCTCGGCGAATCGCTCCTCACCTACGCCCTGGTGGTGGAGGAGATCGCACGCGGCTGGATGTCCGTCTCCGGCATCGTGAACACCCACTTCATCGTGGCCCACATGATCAACGCGCACGGCACCCAGGAGCAGAAGGACTACTTCCTGCCGAAGATGGCCGCCGGCGAGATCCGCGGCGCCTTCTCGATGTCCGAGCCGGGCCTCGGCTCCGACGTCTCCGCGATCTCCACCAAGGGCGTCAGGGACGGGGACTCCTACGTCCTCAACGGCCAGAAGATGTGGCTCACCAACGGCGGCACGTCCACCCTGGTCGCGGTGCTCTGCAAGACCGACGAGGGCGGCAGCTCCCCGTACAAGAACATGACCACCTTCCTGATCGAGAAGACGGCGGGCTTCGGCCCGAACCCGACCGTCCCCGGGCTCACCGTGCCCGGCAAGATCGAGAAGATGGGCTACAAGGGCGTCGACACCACCGAGCTGATCCTCCAGGACGTCCGCGTCCCGGCCGACCGCGTCCTCGGCGGCGCCCCGGGCAAGGGCTTCTACCAGATGATGGACGGCGTCGAGGTCGGCCGCGTCAACGTGGCCGCGCGCGGCTGCGGCGTCGCCCGCCGCGCCTTCGAGCTGGGCATCTCCTACGCCCAGCAGCGCTCCACCTTCGGCAAGAAGATCGCCGAGCACCAGGCGATCCAGTTCAAGCTCGCCGAGATGGCCACCAAGGTCGAGGCCGCCCACCAGATGATGGTGATGGCCGCCCGCAAGAAGGACAGCGGCGAGCGCAACGACCTCGAGGCCGGCATGGCCAAGTACCTCGCCTCCGAGTACTGCAAGGAGGTCGTCGAGGACGCCTTCCGCATCCACGGCGGCTACGGCTTCTCCAAGGAGTACGAGATCGAGCGCCTCTACCGCGAGGCTCCGATGCTGCTCATCGGTGAAGGTACTGCGGAGATCCAGAAGATGATCGTCGGACGTCGTCTGCTGGAGGAGTACCGCATCGCGGAGTGAGGACGACCAGCACGAAGACTCGCCCGGGCGGCGCGGTGACGCTCCGCCCGGCGGGTTGACGGCCCGGTGACGGCCGGTCGACGGGCGTGCGGGCCCGTCCCGGCACCCCGCCGTGCCACCACGACCCCGGCCTGGTCCGCCTGGGGTCCGGCACGGCTCCCCGAAGCGGCCGTAGGGCGTACAGCTGCTGTCACGCGCCTTGCGGCCGCTTCGGCGCACCCCGCGCGCGCCCCTGCGCCGACGGCCCGGGGTTCCCCGGGCATGCCTGTTGAGACAAGAGTCACCAGCCCTGCCCGGACCCTTGGGAACCGGAGCGGGTCGAGCTACGGTCGTATACACAGAAGGCGCAGCTGCGCCGCACGCAGGACACATGACCGAGCAGGCGGGTTGCCCACCCACCGTGTGGTCCCGATAGCATCCACCGGGACAGACGCCGTCCCTTTATTACTCGATCCCCGCGGTGGCCCCCGTCCAGCGGCCATGATCCCCCGCGACAAAGGTCTTCGATGCCCATCAGCCCGTCCCCTCACACCTCCGTCACGGACAGCGATGCCCTCGCCGCCACGACGGCCGGCCGGCGACCCCGCGTGACCATCGCGCGCGGAGCCACCCCCTGGTTCGTCCCCACCCTCGCCACGGCAGCCGTGACCACCGCCCTCACCCGGCGCAATGGCGCGTGGGCCCTGGCGGCGGTGCCCGCCTGTGCGCTCAGCGCCGGCATGCTGTGGTTCTTCCGCGACCCCGAGCGTGAGATCGGCACGGGCAGAGTGATCTCCCCCGCCGACGGCGTGGTGCAGAGCATCGACGCCTGGCCGGACGGCCGCACCCGGGTGGCGATCTTCATGAGCCCGCTCAACGTCCACGTCAACCGGGCGCCCCTGCCCGGCACCGTGACCTCCGTCGAGCACGTCGCGGGTGGTTTCGTGCCCGCGTTCAACAAGGACAGCGACCAGAACGAGCGGGTCGTCTGGCACTTCGACACCGAGCTCGGCGACATCGAGATGGTGCAGATCGCGGGGGCCGTGGCCCGCCGCATCGTGCCGTACGTCGACGCCGGTACCAAGGTCGAGCAGGGCGATCGGATCGGTCTGATCCGCTTCGGGTCCCGGGTCGACACCTACCTGCCGGCCGGCGTCGAGGTCGGCGTCGAGGTCGGCCAGAAGACCACAGCCGGGGTGACGCGCCTTGACCGTGACTGAACCTGAGACGATCGTCGGCCTGGACGACGAGGAGACGGCCCTGCGCCGCCGCCGTTGGGCGCGGGACCGCGAGCTGCGTGCCCCGCGCTCTCCCCAGCACCTGTCCACCGCCGACTTCCTGACCCTGGGGAACGCCGTCTGCGGCTTCCTGGCGATCTACTCGATCACCACCGGGGTCCTCGTCCCGCACATCACCAACCCGGACGCCGCGCCGGACAAGCACAGCGCCGCCACCGCGGTGACGCTGCTGCTGATCGGCTCGATGTGCGACCTCTTCGACGGACTGGTGGCGCGCAAGCTGCGCTCCTCCGCCCTCGGGGCCGAACTCGACAACCTGGCCGACCTGATCAGCTTCGGCATCGCGCCGGCCTACTTCGTCGCGGTCTGGGGCATGGTCTCGCCGGGCTCCGACAGCCGTCTCTCGGCGCTGATCGCGCTGACGGTGCTGCTGTCCGTGGTGCTGCGGCTGGCGCGGTTCTCCGCCGTGAAGATGCGACCCGGGGTGTTCCAGGGCATGCCCTGCCCGATGGGCGCCATGACGGTGATCGCCATCGTGCTGCTCGACCCGCCGTTCCTGCCCGGTCTGCTCGCCATCGCCGGTACCGCGTACCTGATGATGAGCCGGATCGAGTACCCGAAGCCGCAGGGGCTGCTGGCCACCGCGACGCTCTGCTGGATCGTGCTCTCGATCGGCTGCCTGGCGGCCTGGGCGACCGGCCTGAAGGGCGGCGACTACCTGCTGCACATCGGCGCCTACGGCCAGATCGCGCTCGCCGCGATGGCCCCGCTGCTGGTGATCCGGCGCAAGGTCGGCCAGAAGGTCGGGGACGTCCGGGCGCGCCGGGCGGAGTCCCGGCTCGGCTGACCCCGAGGGACGTACGACGAAGGGCCCGGATCCGCTCGACGGATCCGGGCCCTCTCGCATGCCCTGCGGCCCTTGCCGGGCCGGTGGTGACGGCCGTGCGGGCGGCGTGCGGCCCCGCGGCGGCCGGCCGCGGCCCTGCCGGGCCGGGTGGCGGCCGTCGGCCGCCGCGGTCAGGCCCGAGCGGCTCCGCGCCGCCGCGGTGCGCCCTGACGGCTACGCGCCGCCGCGGTGGACGCTGAAGGCCGAGCGCCGGGCCGCGCGGGCCACGACCGGGTCCGGGTGGACGCCGGAGACCGCGGTCAGCACCGACGCCGCCCGCGGGTGGCCGGACTGCCGGGCCCGGGCGAACAGCCGGACCGGGTCACCGGCCGAGGCGCCCTCGACATGGCCCACCAGCAGCTCGGTCTCACCGTGGTCGAGCACCGCGGCCGCGGTGTCCACCCAGAGCCAGGCGGCGTCCTCCGCGCCCAGCACATCGGCCGGGGCGACGCCCTCGTCCGACTGCTCGGCCAGCCAGAGCAGCGCGTAGGGGCGCAGCACCGGGGCGTCCACGGCCGCCCGGACGGCCTGCTCGGCGGTGGAGCCGGCCACCCGCAGCGCCTCGAAGGCGAGGCCGCGCACCAGCGCGTCGTCACCCTGGGCGGCGTCCAGCAGCTCGGCCACCGCCCGGTCGGCCGGTCGGGCCGCCACCCAGGCGCGGAACTCGGCCCGGGCCGGGCCCGGCGAGTAGTCGGCGCAGGCGTTGAGCAGCTCGAAGGCGCTCTGCTCGATGTGCCCGGCGGCGGTCTGCGCGACGGTGCAGATCTCCTCCAGCTTGGCCCGCACCGCCCAGTGCCCGAGCGGGGAGAGCTCGGCGGCGTCGTCCTTGCGGACCACCGCGCCGACCGCGGCCAGGCCGTCCAGCATCCAGTCCAGGACGGCCGCCACGTCGGAGGGCGCGGCCGGGGTGTCGATCTGCGGCTCGCGGCAGGTGCCGCGGACGGCCGAGACCGCGGAGGCGGCGTGCGGCACGGGCGAGAGGCCCAGCGCGCCGTCGCCGCCGCCGACCCGGCGCTCGTCCAGGCCCCGGCGCAGCAGCTCCAGCAGTTCGCTGTCGGCGACCGGGCCGGCCACCAGGTGGAGGAAGGAGAGCAGCTGCGGCGCCTGGTCGACGGCCTGCCCGGCGAGCACCGCGAACACGCCGCGCAGGGCGGCGGGCGGCACCGGGGCGAGCAGCGTCCAGGCGTCGAACAGGGCGGACCAGCCGCGGACCACGGCCTCGTCGTCGTGCTCCCAGGCGTGCAGCCGCCAGCCGGGGGCGGCGCCGCCGTCCCGGGCCTCGACCAGGCCGACCAGCAGGGCCTGGCCCCAGGCCTTGCCGGCGGCGCCCACCGTCATGGCGAGGGCGCGGCCCGCGTCGCGGGCGTCCTCGGGGAGCAGCTCGCCGCGCTTGTCGACCTCGGCGAGTTCACCGGCCCAGCGGGCGATGCGGACGGCGTCGATCAGCATCCGACGGGCCAGCGGGGCGAGCTCGGCGGGAGCGGGGAAGCCGTCCGGCACCGGGACCCGGCCACGGCCGGGGGCTGGTGCGGGGCCTCGTCGGCGGGGTACGCCGGAGCCGCCCGGCCTGGCGCCGGCGGGGCGGTGGGCAGTTCCGGGGAGACGGGTCACCGTCGCACCGGAGCCGATCGTCGGCGGGAGCTGGGCATCACGGTCGCGCGGATTCCGAGACGTCACGTCGAGCAGTCTTCCCCTTGTACCGGCCTTCTGTCACATCCGATCGGCCCCGACTCCCGACAGGTGGTCGCAGGGGGTCGACAAGATCGGGCAACAGAGGCCAAACCGCCTAGCCGGATCTGTGTGACGCGGACACGCCAGCCTGGGCAAAGACGGGGCGGACGGGGTGCGGGAAGGGGCCCGAGGGGCTGTCCGGAACACGGCTGGGAGCGCCCGCGACGGGCCTCAGAGCAGCGGGGTGAGCCAGCGCCGCAGGTGCTCCTCGTAGCGGTCGGGGTCGGCGTTCCAGAGGCCGGCGTGCTCGCCGCCGGGGACGGCCTGGAGGCCGACCACGTCGGAGCGGCGGTGGGCCAGCCGGGCGGCGGCCTGCCAGGGGGCCAGCGCGTCGTCGGGCCCGTGCAGGAGGAGCGTGGGCACCCGCAGGTCGGTGCCGTCCGCGAGGCGGGCGAAGTCGGCCAGATCCACGCCGGCCCGGCCCTCGGCCGCGAGCGCGCCCAGCTCGGCGGCGGCGCCCCGGTAGCCGGCCCGGGCGGCGCCCCGGCGGGCGGTGGCCGACCAGTCGAGCACGGGCGAGTCCAGCACCAGGCCGCGGATCGAGGAGGCCCAGGCGGAGCGGGCCGCGGTCTGCAGGACCATGGTCGCGCCGAGCGACCAGCCGTACAGGATGACCCGCCCGGCGCCGCTGTCCAGGGCCAGCCGCAGGGCCGCCTCGACGTCGCGCCACTCGGTCTCGCCGAAGTGGCCGAGGCCGTCCGGGGAGGCCGGCGCGCCCTCGTCGCCGCGGTAGGTGACGGCCAGGACGGGCAGCGCGAGCCGGTGCAGGACGGGCATCACCGGGAGGGTCTGCTGCCGGTCGGCGCCGGGGCCGTGCACCAGGATCACCCAGGTGCCCCGCTTGCCGTCCAGCCGCCAGGCGGGCAGCGCGCCCAGCTCGCCCTGGACGGCGGTCTCGGTGTACGGCAGGCCGAGGGCGCTGGTCGGGTCGCCGAGATGGACGCGGGGCGTGAAGCGGACCGCCGTACCGGGGGCAAGGGTGCCGCGGTCGGCGCGGACCAGCCGGCGGCTGACGCCCCGCTCGTCGGCGTGCAGGATCTCGCCGACCACCGCGTGCCCTCCGTCGCCCCACTCGACGGCCCAGCGGCCGGGGCGGGCGCTCTCGGCGCCGCGGGTGAAGGTGGCCCGTCCGGCGGCGAGGGTCAGCACCACGACGGGGCCGGCGGCCCGCTCGCGGCCGACCGCCGGGCGGACCATCCGCTCGGAGGCCCTCCGGCCGATCAGCAGGACGGCGGCCCCGGTGCCGACGGCGGCGGCCGCCACGGCGGCTGCGGTTCCCCAACGCATATCGCTCCCCGCTCTGTTGGTCGCGGACTGGGCAGTCTGCCCACCAGTCCACTCGCGGGGGCGCCACCCGGCCACCGGACGCGGCCGTCCGGGTCACGGCGGCGCGGGTCCTGGCCGGGTCACGGCGGCACGGGAAGCGGCGGCGCGGTTCTCGGCCCTCTGGTCACGGCGGCACGGGAAGCGGCAGAGATAGGGCAGGGAGGGGGAGGCGCCGCGCGGGGGCGGCGCGGTACCGGCCCGTCAGACCGGGATCTCGGTCTCCAGGCGCTCCAGCAGCTCCCAGAACCGCTCGCCGAGCGGCCGGGCCGCCGCCGCGCGGGTGTCCGCCGCCGGGGCCGGGGAGCCCCAGCTGCCGGCGCCCCAGTGGGAGGTCACCTGGTACTCGTTCTGCAGCGCCGTCAGCACGGCGGTGAGGTCGCCCTCGTGCACCGGCACGATCCGGCCGATCGGCCGGAGCTGCGCCTGCCACCGGCCGTCCACGCACTGCCGCAGCCGCCGGTCCAGCTCCTGCGCCCGGCCGGTCACCGCGACCAGCTCGCGCAGGGTCGTGCCGAGCACCTGGGCCAGCGCGTAGGTCTGCTCCTGGTCGCCGTCCCACTGACCGGTCGCCTCGGCCCGCTGGTACCGGTCCAGTGCGAGGCCGATCCGGTGGGCCGCGCTCTCCTGGTTGAGCTCCCGGGCGACCCGGAAGTCCCGCAGCCGGGCCGGGCGGACGCCCATCAGCTGGGCCGGCGGGCACCAGAGCGCCCGGGCCAGGGCGATGAACTCGTCCTCGGCGGGGCGCAGCTCGCCGCTCTCCCAGCCAAGCACGTGGGAGGGCAGCAGCCGGACGCCGTGCGCGGCCATGCCCTCGACCACCTGCTCGGGGGTCAGCCCGAGGCCGGCGCGGTGCGCGCGGGCGGCCGCGGGCGAGAAGGGCACCGGGGGCACGGCGGGTGGCTGTCTGCGTCGCATGGCCCGACGGTAGGGGGTGGTCCGGCCGCCCCCCAGCCGCCGAACACACGAAGCGGGCCCGGAGGCTCCTCCGGGCGACTGGACGATCGCACAGGCTGTCATGCCCCTGCGGGGGGTGCCGATCGGAGGTAGTGACGGGGTCGGGCGGCCCGGCTCCGCTGTGACCAACCCCTCCGTGACCTTGGTTGACGCACGGTTCGGCCGCGTGATGGGATCCTTCAGCCAAACGGAGGCATGCAGAGGAAGCCGGTGCGAGTCCGGCGCGGTCCCGCCACTGTCACCGGGGAGCACACTCGGAGTCCCTCCTCCGCCGGCCACGGCGCCGGAGGGGGCCCACCGCGGCGGGCCGTCAGAAGCCGCCGCCGGGCCCGGGGGTGCGTTCGACCCGGAAGCCAGGAGACTCTCGCCCCCGGTACGTCGATCCAGGGCGCGGACCCTGAGTGAGGACACGCACGCGATGCAGGCTGCCCCGACCTTCCGAGCCCTCTGCTGTCCACCGTGCGCCCGCTGACCCGCGCCGCCGCCTTCGCCCTGGGGGCCGCGGCCGGGTACCTCGCCGACGCCCGCTTCGCCGACCCGCGCCGCGGCCACCCGGTGGCCGTCTTCGGCGGTGCGGCCGGCCGGCTGGAGCGGCGGATCTGGCGGGACGACCGCGCCGTCGGAACGGCTTTCACGGCGCTCTGCGTGGGCACCGTCGCGGCCGGCGCGCTGGCGGCCGACCGCACCCTGGGCCGCCGCCCGCTCGGGCGGGCCGCGCTGGCCGCCGCCGCGACCTGGACGGTGCTCGGCGGCACCTCGCTCACCCGCGAGGCCCGCACGATCGGACGCTCGCTCGCCGCGCACGACCTGACGGCGGCGCGGCAGCGGCTGCCGCACCTGTGCGGCCGTGACCCGAGCGCCCTCGACGAGGGGCAGATCGCCCGCGCGGTGGTCGAGTCGGTCGCCGAGAACACCGCCGACGCCGTGGTCAACGCACTCGTCTGGGGCGCCCTCGCGGGCACGCCCGGGCTGCTGGCGTTCCGCGCGGTCAACACCCTGGACGCGATGGTCGGCCACCGCTCGCCGCGCCACGCCCGGTTCGGCTGGGCCTCGGCGCGGCTGGACGACGTGGCGGGCTGGCCGGGCGCGCGGCTGACCGCGCTGCTGACCGTCGCCGCCGCGCCCGAGCCCCGGACGGCCTGGCGGGTCTGGCGCCGGGACGGCTCCGCCCACCCCAGCCCGAACGCGGGCCAGGCCGAGTCGGCCTTCGCCGGCGCGGTCGGCGTGCGGCTCGGCGGCACCCTGCGGTACGGCGCCCGGGTCGAGCACCGGCCGGTACTGGGCGGCGAGCTGAGACCGGTGACGGTGGACGACATCGAGCGCGCCTGCCGGCTCTCCCGCCGGGTGGGACTGCTCGCACTGGGTACGACCGTCGCCGGGCACGCCGTCGTGCAGGCACTCAAGGCGGGGACGAGAAGGGGGAGCGCATGAGCAACGCACTGCTGGTCGCCGGGACGACCTCGGACGCCGGCAAGAGCGTGGTCACCGCGGGCATCTGCCGCTGGCTGGCCCGTCAGGGCGTCGCCGTGACGCCGTTCAAGGCGCAGAACATGTCGCTGAACTCCTTCGTCACCGCCGACGGTGCCGAGATCGGTCGCGCCCAGGCGATGCAGGCCCAGGCGGCCCGGGTGGAGCCCGAGGCGGCGATGAACCCGGTGCTGCTGAAGCCCGGCGCGGACGGCCGCAGCCAGGTGGTGCTGCTCGGCCGGGCGGTCGCCGAGGTCGGCGCGCTGGACTACCGCGACCGCAAGCCCGTCCTGCTGGAGCGCGCCCTGGAGTGCCTGGCCGACCTGCGCCGGCGCTACGACGTGGTGGTCTGCGAGGGCGCCGGATCGCCCGCCGAGATCAACCTGCGGGACCGGGACATCGCCAACATGGGCCTGGCCACCGCCGCCGGCCTGCCGGTCGTGGTGGTCGGCGACATCGACCGCGGCGGCGTGTTCGCCGCGATGTACGGGACGCTGGCGCTGCTGTCGGAGCAGGACCAGCGCCATGTGGCGGGCTGGTTCGTCAACAAGTTCCGCGGCGACGCGCGGCTGCTGGCGCCCGGGCTGGAGATGGTGCGCGAGCTGACCGGCCGTCCGGTGCTGGGCACCCTGCCGATGCTGTCCGGGCTCTGGCTGGACGCCGAGGACTCCCTGGACCTGACCACCGTGGTGGACCGCGCCGAGGGGCGCGGGCCGCTCGGCGCCGACGTGCTGCGGGTGGCCGTGGTGCGCTTCCCCCGGCTGTCCAACTTCACCGACGTGGACGCGCTGGCCCAGGAACCCGGGGTGCTGGTCCGCTGGGCCACCCGGCCCGAGGAGCTGGCCGACGCCGACCTGGTGATCCTGCCCGGCACCCGGGCCACCGTGGCCGACCTGGCCTGGCTGCGCGAGCGCGGCCTGGAGCCGGCCCTCAGGGCCCGGGCCGCGGCCGGGCTGCCGGTCCTCGGCGTCTGCGGCGGCTACCAGATGCTCGCGCGCGCCATCCACGACGACGTCGAGTCGAAGGCCGGTGCCGTCGACGGCCTCGGGCTGCTCCCGACGCACGTCCGGTTCGGCGCCGAGAAGGTGCTCGGCCGGCCGGTCGGCGAGGCCTACGGGCAGCCGGTCCAGGGGTACGAGATCCACCACGGGATCGTCACCGTGGAGGGCGGAGAGGCGTTCCTGGACGGCTGCCGGGTGGGGGCGGTCTGGGGCACGACCTGGCACGGCGCGCTGGAGAACGACGGCTTCCGGCGCGCGCTGCTGCGCGAGGTCGCCGCTCTGTCGGGCCGGGCGTTCGTGCCCGCGCCGGACACCTCGTTCGCCGAGGCGCGCGAGGCCCGGCTGGACCGGCTGGGCGACCTGATCGAGGAGCACGCGGACACCGACGCGCTGTGGAAGCTGATCGAGGGCGGGGTGCCGGCCGCGGGTTCGCTGCCGTTCCTGCCGCCCGGGGCCCCCTTGGAGAATCATGAGTGACGTCCGCTACCCCTTCACCGCGATCGTCGGAATGGCCGACCTGCGGCTCGGGCTGCTGCTCAACGCGGTCTCCCCGGCCGTCGGCGGCGTGCTGGTGCGGGGTGAGAAGGGCACCGCCAAGTCGACCATGGTGCGGGCGCTGGCCGGTCTGCTCCCGTCCATCGCCGCCGTCGACGGCTGCCGTTTCGCCTGCGACCCGGTCGCGCCGGACCCGGCCTGCCCGGACGGCGCGCACGACGGCGCCGACGAGACCCACCGCCCGGCCCGGCTGGTCGAGCTGCCGGTCGGCGTCTCCGAGGACCGGATCGTCGGCTCGCTGGACCTGGAACGCGCCCTGGCCGAGGGCGTGAAGGCGTACGAGCCGGGCCTGCTGGCCCGGGCGCACCGGGGCGTGCTCTACATCGACGAGGTCAACCTGCTCCAGGACCACGTGGTGGACCTGCTGCTGGACGCGGCCGCGATGGGCCGCTCCTACGTGGAGCGCGAGGGCGTCTCGGTGCGGCACGCGGCGCGGTTCCTGCTGGTCGGCACGATGAACCCGGAGGAGGGCGAGCTGCGCCCGCAGCTGCTCGACCGGTTCGGCCTGACCGTGGAGATCGCCGCCACCCGGGAACCGGCCGAGCGCGCCGAGGTGGTCCGCCGCCGGCTGGCGTACGACGCCGACCCGGCCGGGTTCGCCGCGCGGTTCGCCGAGGACGAGCGCGCGCTCGCCGGGCGGATCACCGCGGCCCGGGAGCTGCTGCCCGAGGTGGAGCTGACCGACACGGCGCTGCGCCAGATCACCGCCGTCTGCGCCGCCTTCGAGGTGGACGGGCTGCGCGCGGACATCGTGATGGCCCGCACCGCCGTCGCGCTGGCCGCCTGGGCGGGCCGGACTCAGGTGCTGGAGGAGGACGTCCGCAAGGCCGCGCAGCTGGCCCTGCCGCACCGCCGCCGGCGCAACCCCTTCGACGCGCCGGGGCTGGACGAGGAGCAGTTGGAGCGGACCCTGAAGGAGCACGCCGGGCCCGAGGAGCCCGAGCCCGCGGAGCGGCCCTCGGAGGGGGAGCAGCCCGGCGAGGGCCCCGAGGGGAGCGGCCCCGAGGACGACGGGCCCGGCCCGGACGGCGGCGGCCCCGACGGTGACGGCCCCGACGGTGACGGCCCCGACGGTGACGGCCCCGACGGTGGCGGCCCCGACGGTGGCGGCGGCGCGCCCGCGCCCGCGGACACGCCCGACGGCTCCGCGGCCGGCGGGCCCGAGCCGCAGGCGCCGGCCGAGCCGGAGGCCGTCCCGCAGCAGGGCCGGGGCGGCGCGCCGCAGACCGCGCCGGTGGCGGCCGGCGAGCCGTACCGCACCCGGTTGTTCAAGGTGGAGGGCACCGGGAAGGGCGCCCAGGGCCGCCGCTCCCCCGCCGAGACCGACGGCGGCCACACCATCCGCGCCCGCCGCCCGCAGGGGCGCCTGGCCCGGCTGCACCTGAGCGCGACCCTGCGGGCCGCCGCGCCGCACCAGGTGGCACGCGGGCGGGACTCGCGCGCGCTGCTGCTGCAGAAGGACGACTTCCGCGAGCAGGTCCGGCAGGGCCGCGAGTCCAACCTGGTGCTGTTCCTGGTGGACGCCTCCGGTTCGATGGCGGCCCGGCAGCGGATGACCGCCGTCAAGGGCGCCGTGCTCTCCCTGCTGATGGACGCCTACCAGCGCCGGGACAAGATCGGCATGATCACCTTCCGCGGCGCGAGCGCCGAGCTGGCCCTGCCGCCGACCTCCTCCGTCGAGGTGGGCGCGGCCCGGCTGGAGTCGCTTCCGACCGGCGGCCGGACCCCGCTGGCGGCCGGGCTGCTGCGGGCCCACGAGGTGCTGCGGGTCGAGCGGATGCGCGACCCGCACCGCCGCCCGCTGCTGGTCGTGGTGACCGACGGCCGGGCGACCGGCTCCCGCGACGCCGTCGCGCGCTCCCACCAGGCGGCCGGACTGTTCACCGCCCAGGGCGTGGCGAGCGTGGTGCTGGACTGCGAGGCCGGCCCGGTGCGGCTCGGCCTGGCCCGCACCCTGGCCGCCCGGCTGGGCGCCACCGCCGTGACCCTGGACGAGCTGCGGGCCGAGGGCGTGGCCTCGCTCGTCCGCGACAACCGTGCCAACCGAGCCACCCCGACGCGAAAGGCGGCCTGATCCACATGCCCAAGGGAGTCCCCGAGAGCGTGCCCGACGACGGCCTGACGACCCGCCAGCGCCGCACCCAGCCGATCACCGCCGTCCACACAGGCCCCGGCAAGGGCAAGTCCACCGCCGCCTTCGGCATGGCGCTGCGGGCCTGGAACCAGGGCTGGCCGATCGGAGTGTTCCAGTTCGTCAAGTCCGCGAAGTGGAAGGTCGGCGAGGAGAACGCGCTGCGCGTGCTCGGCGCCTCCGGCGAGGGCGGCACCGTCGACTGGCACAAGATGGGCTCCGGCTGGTCCTGGATCCAGCGCTCCACCGAGATGGAGATGGACAGCGAGGCGGCCGCCAAGGAGGGCTGGGAGCAGGTCAAGCGCGACCTGGCCGCCGAGACCTACCGCTTCTACGTGCTGGACGAGTTCACCTACCCGATGCACTGGGGCTGGGTCGACGTGGACGAGGTGGTCGCCGTGCTGAAGGACCGCCCGGGCAGCCAGCACGTGGTCATCACCGGCCGGTACGCGACCGAGGCGCTGACCTCGGCCGCCGACCTGGTCACCGAGATGACCAAGGTGAAGCACCCGATGGACACCGGCCGCAAGGGCCAGCGCGGCATCGAGTGGTGAGCCCGGCGGGCTTCGCGGGATCCGTGCGTCACCTCGGATCCGTGGGTTCCCTCGGGTCCGTGCCGCCCGTGCGTTCCCTCGGGTCCGTGCCGCCCGTGCCGCCCGTGAAGCCGGCGAAGTCCGTGAAGCCCGTGAAGCCCGTGACACGTCCGTGAGTCCGCGAAAGCAGTAGAGCCTTGAACAGCGTCCCCCGTCTCGTCGTCGCCGCGCCGTCCTCCGGCTCCGGCAAGACCACCGTCGCCACCGGCCTGATCGCCGCGCTCGCCGCGCGCGGTCTGGCCGTCTCGCCGCACAAGGTCGGCCCGGACTACATCGACCCGGGCTACCACGCCCTGGCCGCCGGCCGGCCGGGCCGCAACCTGGACGCCTTCATGTGCGGGCCGGAGCGCATCGCGCCGCTCTTCCTGCACGGCGCCGCCGGGGCGGACGTCGCGGTGGTCGAGGGCGTGATGGGGCTGTTCGACGGCGCCTCCGGACGCGGCGAGCTGGCGTCCACCGCCCACGTCGCCAAGCTGCTGCGGGCACCCGTGGTGCTGGTGGTGGACGCCTCCTCGCAGTCCCGCTCGGTGGCCGCGCTGGTGCACGGCTTCGCCTCCTGGGACCCGGAGGTCCGGCTGGCCGGGGTGATCCTCAACCGGGTCGCCTCCGACCGGCACGAGCTGCTGCTGCGCGAGGCCCTGGAGGAGGGCTCCGGGGTGCCGGTGCTCGGCGCGGTGCGCCGCTCGGCGGCGGTCGCCACACCGTCCCGCCACCTCGGCCTGATCCCGGCCGTCGAGCGCTCGGCCGAGGCGCTGCGGGCCGTCGCCGACATGGGCGAGCTGGTGGCCGCGTCGGTCGACCTGGACGCCGTCCTGGCACTGGCCCGGACGGCTCCTCCGCTGGACGCCACGCCGTGGGACCCGGCCGCCGAGGTCGAGCGGGTGGCCGGCGCGCCCCGGATCGCGGTGGCCGGCGGCGCCGCGTTCTCCTTCTCGTACGCCGAGAACGCCGAACTGCTCACCGCGGCCGGCGCCGAGGTGGTGCCGTTCGACCCGCTGCACGCCGACGCGCTGCCCGCGGACACCGCCGGACTGGTGATCGGCGGCGGCTTCCCCGAGCTGTACGTCCGGGAACTCAGCGCGAACGGGACGCTGCGCGCCGCGATCGCCGCGTTCGCCGCCTCGGGCGCGCCGATCGCCGCCGAGTGCGCCGGACTGCTCTACCTCGGACGGGAGTTGGACGGCCTGCCGATGTGCGGCATCCTGGACACCTCGGCCCGGATGACCGAGCGGCTGACCCTCGGGTACCGCGAGGCCGTCGCCCTGACCGACTCGCCGCTGGCGCCGACCGGCACCCGGGTGCGCGGGCACGAGTTCCACCGCACGGTCTGCGAGCCCGGCGCCGGGGAGCGGCCCGCCTGGGGCTGGCGGCTGCCGACCGGGCCGAACACCGAGGGCTTCACCGGGGGCACGCTGGGCAACGTTCACGCTTCGTATCTGCACCTGCACTGGGGAGGATCACCGCAGCTCGCCGCCTCGTTCGCGGCCGCCGCGGCCGCGTACCGCGCCGGCTGAGCGAACCGGCGCGCCCCCGGGTCTGGTGCTTTGCCCACGCGGAGCGTCAGAATAGGGCTGAAAGCCGCAAATCGCCCATTTCGCAACCGGTACCGGCCAGACCCGACCGCCTCTTGGCGAGCCGACCGATTGCCGGCGACCGCCCGCTCGGCGGGGTCGCCATGCTCCCCCGCGGAGTGAGCTGGCTCAAAGGAGCCGTCACGATGCGTCACACCTTAACCCCGCAGCATCACCACCCCCTCGACCCCACCGGCCACCGGCACGCCTGCCCGGTGCCGCTGTCCCCCAAGGCCTTCGCCCAACTCCGGGCCCGCTACCAGGACCTCGTCGAACACCGGCGGATCCCGGCGAGCCTCACCTTCGAGCAGTACTACTACGTCTGGCGCTCCCGGCGGCGCGGTGAGAACGTCATCGGCCTCGACGACGGCGCCGTCCGCCCCGGCCCCAGCACCGGGGCCCAGTTGATCACCCGTCCGACCAAGAAACTGCGCGGCACCATCCGCACCCTGGTGCTGCTGGTCGACTTCCCCGACCACCCGCACAGCCCCGAGCACACCGTCGGCCACTTCGAACAGATGCTGTTCAGTGCCGACACCTTCACGACCGGCTCGATGCGCGACTACTACCGCCTGGTCAGCGGATTCGACGCCGCCCACCCGACCGAGCACGGCATCGACATCCAGGGCGAGGTGCACGGCTGGCTCCGCCTGCCGCAGCCGCTCTCCTTCTACGCCGACAACCAGTCCGGCACCGGCAACCCGCCCCGGAACTCCCAGGGCATGGCGGCCGACGCGCTACAACTCGCGCTCGACCAGGGCATCGACTTCTCCGCCGGCTACGACGCCCTCGGCGAGGGCCTCGTCACCGCCCTGTTCATCGTCCACGCCGGCTCCGGCGCCGAACAGACCGAGCGGCCCGGCGACATCTGGAGCCTCAAGTGGAACCCGCCCGGCGAGGACGGCGTGCTGGTCGCGCCCGGCCTGCGGGTGCAGACCTTCCTGACCGTCCCCGAGGACTGCGCCGTCGGCGTCTGCGCCCACGAGTGGGGCCACCTGGCCGCCCGCTGGGCCGACTTCTACGACACCGGCCGCGTCGAGGCGACGACCTCCAACGGCCTCGGGGACTACTGCCTGATGGCGGGCGGCTCCTGGGGCAACGACGGCGTCACCCCGGTCTTCCCGAACGGCATGCTGCGGATGTTCCACGGCTGGACCACCCCGCAGGAGGTCTCCAGCACCACCACCGGCATCGCGCTGCGGCCCGTCGCCGAGGGCGGCGACCTGCTGTTCGTCCGCAACCCCCAGCGGATGAAGGAGAGCCAGTACATCATCGTCGAGTACCGCCGCCAGCGCGGGCAGGACGAGTTCCTGCCCTCCCAGGGCGTCGCCGCCTACGTGGTGGACGAAGCCATCGACAACGTCAACGACGAACACCACCTGGCCATCGCGCTGATGCAGGCCGACGGCCGCAACGACCTGGGGAAGATCTTCGGCACCGGCAACCGGGGCGACCGGACCGACCTCTACCCGGCCCTCGGCAACACCGGCATCGGCCAGCACACCACACCGGCCCTCAACGAGCCCGACGGCACCTGGAGCGGAGTCACCCTCGCCATCGCCGGCACCCCAGGAGCCGAACAGATGGGCGTCGACGTCACCATCGCCTGACCCACCCCGACCGGGCGGCCCGAGCGAAACCACGCCCGGCACGCCGGTCAGCCTCCCAGTTTGGGCGGCTGACCGGCGCCCGGGCGTCCTGGAGTGCGCAAATAGATTCGATACTTCCGCACGCGAACTCTCCGCAGACTGACGACCTTTCGGCGGAGGGGTGGCAACGGTTCAGCGCGCCGTGCTTCAATACCCCACAAACGGCGCCCTGGAGAAGCCAATGAAAGCAGCGGTGGTGACGGCGTGCGCCGGTGTCCTGATCGCCGTGCTGGCCTACTGGCTGAACGATCACGGAGAGACCCGCAGGTCGCTGCGACGAGCCCGAGCCGACTGGGTCGGCAGCCAACTGCGGGAGTTCTACGCCCCTCTTCTCGTACTCGCGGAAGCCAACGAGAAAGCATGGGCCGAATACCGTCGCCGATTCATGATGCACGTCGGCCCGAACCCGGGCGGCCACCCACTGGCGGCGCCGGACGAGGCACGGTGGCGCACCTGGGTGGAGGCGGTGTTCGCCCCGAACGCCCGGAAGATGCAGGAGATCATCACCGCACGGGGAGACCTGATCATCGAGGGCGAGGTGCCGGCCGTCGTCCTCGACTTCTGCGCGCACGCCACGGCCTACGACGCCCTGCTGTCCGACTGGGAGGGCGCGGGCCCGGACAAATCCGTCCTGGTCCGCCACCCGGGAAGCCGGTTCCTGTCGTACGTCCGCGAGTCGCACGGGTCCCTCAGGGAGGAACAGGCACTGCTGCTCAACGCCGCGCGGGGGTAGCCGGGTCTGATCCGACCTTCCGGCGCACCGAACACGAGGAGGGGAGACCGCGATCAAACTGTTTCTGAGCTGGTCCGGACAGCGCGCCAGGATGACGGCGGAGGCGCTGCGGTCATGGTTGCCGGACGTCCTCCAGCACGTCGACCCCTGGCTCTCCAGCCAGGACATCTCCGCAGGCGGCAGAGCGACTCAGGAGATCGCCGCGAAGCTCTCCGAGGCGAACTTCGGGATCATCTGCACGACTCCGGAGAACCAGTCG
Organism: Kitasatospora sp. NPDC001603; assembly: GCF_040298365.1. Lineage (NCBI taxonomy): Bacteria > Bacillati > Actinomycetota > Actinomycetes > Kitasatosporales > Streptomycetaceae > Kitasatospora > Kitasatospora sp. NPDC001603. The sequence continues at coordinate 139,226 of NZ_JBEPAA010000006.1, read as the reverse complement.
TCCAGTTGGCTCAACTTCGAGGCCGGGGCCGTCTCCAACCAGGTCGGAGGCTACGTCGTGCCATTCCTCATCGGCATGAGGGTCGCCGAACTCACCAGCCCACTCAGCCAGTTCCAGGCAGTCCTCGGTGACAATGAGGACGAGGTGCTGAAGTTCCTCACCGACCTGAACAGCGCCTCGGGCACGCCGGCGATCCCCCGCGACCGGCTGGACCGCGCCTTCCGAAGGAGCTGGCCGGAGTTCGAGAGCAGGATGCGGGACATTCGTGTGCTCCCGTCGCAGGGCGGGTCCTCCGATACCGTGAAGCGGTCGGAGGCCGACATGACGGAGGAGATCCTCCTCATCACCCGCTCCCTCGATCACCGGATGGCGGAGATCGAGAAGTACACGTTGCAGGCCGAGGGGGCACCCCTGCGGCCGACCCGGGAAGTCCGTCGGATCAGCGAAGAGAAGTTCATCGCCTCCTCGTTCGCGAAGCTCGGCTGGGAGGTCGTCCGGTCCTCCTGGGAGGGCGCGAGGGTCGTCATCGTCGCGCAGAGTACGAGTGATTCCTCGAAAGCGGTGTCTCGCGAGTTCGCCGAGCGGATCGCCAAGTCCCTGGGGCGGGACGTGATCGTACGGGGCGAGACCGGGAAGGTGATCGTCCGCGGCAACCTTCCCTGACGCCCACACGCCTCGCCAGCGTCCTGCGCCGGAGATCCATCGACAGGATCGGCGAGGGAGTCGAGGATCTCATCGGCGGCCTCGGTCCAGGTGGAGCGTGTGGGGTCTTCGTCCCATCCCTCGGCCCAGTCACGGATGTCGCGTTCGAGAGCGACGAAGAACTGTTCACCGGAGAGTTCGAAGGTGTCCGCCAGGTGGGACTTGAGCTGGAACGGCGACCCTCCGGTACAGGACGCTAACGCGTGAACCGCTCCTCGACCGGCATCGGCATCTTCTCGTTCTTCCGCAGGCTCCGCAGGACCAGTTCCCCGGCCGCCTCCGGACGGACCCAGGCGTTCCACGCCTTGATGTACATCGACACCTGGTCCCGCATGTCCAGCCTGCGCCTGGAACCCCGCTTCACGGTGTCCTTCGGCACTTCCCTGAGAACGAGCCGCGCGTCGCCCGGGTCCAGGTTCGCCCCCGACTTGAGACCCGAGATCCAGTCGTCGATGTCCGCCGCCGGCGCGGCTTCTGTGGTCAGGAAGTAGCCCACGGCCAGGGCCGTCTGGCTTGCGAACATGTGCTTGGCCAGCTCGCGGCCGACGGTCACCGCCACCCGGTAGCTGTCCACGTTCGCTTTGTACTCAGCCAGGGTACGGTCGTTCGACACCCTGGACCGGACCCCGGTCCAGGGCTCGTTCGGCATCGTCCTGAAGAGCAGCACGTGGCGAATGGTCGAGGACAGCAGAGTCAGATACTTCTCGCCGGTCGACGACAGGGTGTCCGCCGCGCTCCGCCGCTTGCCGGTGTCGAGGACCGGGAACGCGTCCTCGGACAGCCCGTCGAAGACGAACATCTCCACGGGAACACCGGCATCGATGATCGCATGGAGGCGATGCTGGCCGTCGAGCAGGCGACCGCTCCTGTCGAACGCGATGCCCTGGTGCGTCACCTGCCACTCGTTACGGAGGATGGCCTCCCTCAAAGCCTCCACCTGCCCGTTGTCCAGGCGCCGGTTGACCGAATTCCGGGACAGAAATTCAGCGGCGATCTCCGGGGTGATCTTGAGCTTCCGCGGAACCGTATCCGCCTCCGGCTCTTCCGGTTCGTCCGGCAGGGCAATCGTGACAGTCATCCTCTGATCCTAGGATCCCCGCCATCAGGAATACGCGCCGATGATCATCATTGATGAATTCTGATCGGTAGATAAGTAATCACGCCCGGTATCTGATCGGCCATTCGATAGCGTCGATCTTTACCGAACGCCGGACGGACTGTTTCCTGGGCGACTCCCCGCCATGTACCGCAGGATGACAGCTCGGATCGTCCGCCTTCTGTGACGGCCGGCCGCTCGGCCGGCTGACGGACTGGGCGAGCACGAGTATCCGAGAAGCGTCCACGTCGCCTGGGTACTGGAGACGATCACCGTCAGCGCGGGAAGCCTTCTGAGAACGACGGTTCACTCAGGACGCCGCGAGAGCCTGTATCGATGGCGACGAGCCCTTCGGCACGGCCCCATCCCGGGACCCCTGTCACCCCGGCGCCGTGGTCATCTCTCAGTCGCTGGTAGACGAGGCGGGGGCGGGGGCGGGCGCTGTGGGGCTCACCGGGCCCACGGAGTAGGAAGTCGGACCGGCCGACTTCCTACTCCCGGTCGACGGCTTCCGGTCGTTCAGGCCCTACCTCGCCCTGCGACCTCATGCCGCGGCCGCTGCCTAGGGGCGGCGGCAGGTCCGGGGGCTGTCCTGGGAGGGCAGAGGGTCAAATGGTCGGGCCCCGGCCGGTGATCCACTGCCGACCGCCCGTGACGGTCCGGCGAACGACCGCGGAGCCGCCCTCAGGCAGCTCCGCTGAATGCTGCAGGCGGTCTACCAACACCGCAGCGCTCCGCCGGTCAGCCGGTGGCGCGGACGTAGATGTCGGCGGCGCCCGAGAGGCCGTTGGAGACCGTCACGATGTAGATCCGGCGGCCGGCGACGGGGTGGGTCGGAGACGGGGTGGGGGCGGGGGTGAGGCTGGGGGTGGGGGTCTCGGTCGGGGTGGGCGGGTCGTCGGCGGAGCGGAGGCCCGTCGCGGGCCGGGGCGCGACGGGCTCGGCCGCCTCGGGGGCGGGGTCGGGAGCCGGGGTGGCCTCGGGGTCGGGACCGGGACCGGCCTCGGTGTCGGGGTCGGGTTGGGCGGAGGGCGGCGGGGCGTCCGAGGCGCAGGGCGACGGGGTGGCGACCGGCTCGGCCGGGGCCGGTTCCGACGGTGGTTCGAAGACGGTCGGGGGTTCGGAGGCCGGCGTGGTCGCGACCGGTAGGGGCGTCGGGCTCGCCGAGGGCGCCGGCATCGGGGCCAGTTCCCGGGCCTCGGTCGGCTCGTCGCCGCCCAGGGCCGCCGTCAGGTCGGACGGCAGCGGGGCGACCGGGCCGGGGGCCGGGAGGTCGTAGGTCCGCAGGAAGTCGTCGACGCCGACGTCCGGGCCGCCGGCCAGCCGGTAGTGCAGGTAGGCGACCGGCGCGCCGTCGGCGAGGCGGGTGTACACCGCGCCCACGGGGACGTAGTAGCGGCCCGCGCCCGGGTGCTGGGAGGGGTGGAGGCCGGCCAGGAGTTCGGCGCGGTCCCGGTCGGTCTCGATCGCGCCCCGGCCCAGGGTGAGCGCGTTGACGCCCCGGACGGCGAGGGCCGCCAGCAGCGCGATGGTGAGCACCAGGCCCACCGCGATCGTGCGGCGCAGCACCGGCCGGCCGGACAGGGCGGGCCAGGAGTCGCCGGCCACCCGCTCGGGCGCAGCCCGCCCCTGTTCCTTCAACGCTCCCCGCTCCCCCGCCTCGCACCGCTCTCACTGCTCGACGTGGAACCCTACGCCCGAAGTTCCGAGTGGGACCACCCAGCCCGATCAGCCCGGATAGGCCGGTGCCACCGCGGCTTCGAGCACCCGCTCGGCCAGACCGCTACCGTCCGCGGGGACGGTCCACAGATCGGCCCCGAAGTCGCCGGGGAGCGCGTAGAGCAGCGTCGCGTCGTCGACCCAGACCGCCTGGTCGTCGACGTTGCGCTGCTCGGCGGTGGCCGTCTCGGTCATGGTGGCGAGGTCGAGCACGTAGAGCCGCCAGGGCGAGTCCTCGGACAGGCCGGGGACGCGCTTCTTGTAGGCGATGCGGGTGCCGTCCGGGGAGAGCGAGGGGCACTCGACGTTCTCGTGGAGCGTGGTGAGGGTGCGGGCGGCGAGGTCGCCGCGGACGAGGTGGGTCCGGCCGCCGGTGGCCACGGTGGCGTAGAAGGTGTTGTCGTCGGCGAAGGTGACGCCCCAGACGTTGACGTCGGACGCCTGGTACGGCTTGCCGTCCTTGATCACCGCGAAGGTCTCCAGGTTCTCCCGGAGGTTCCAGTCGCGGACGTCGACGATCGACGAGCGGGTGGAGAAGTCGGTGCCGGCGTAGGAGTCGCCGCTGACGAAGACCGTCCAGGCCGCGAGGTGGCCCGAGGGCGAGACCCGGGAGCGGGTCGGGATACCGGCGGCGGGGAAGGACTTCAGCTCGCGCAGGTGGTCGTCGAGCACGACGGCGCGGTAGGTGTCCTGCAGCGCGCCGCGCTCGGCCCGGAGGCAGATGCCGGTGCCGGCCGCCGCGTAGAAGCGCAGGCACCGCACGCCCGAGGAGGTCCGCGGGCCGTCCGGCTGGTCGGCCGGTACGGAGACGAGCTCGTCGAGGTGCGGGCCCCAGGCCATGTTGCGGAACACCAGTTGGCGGCCGCCGGCCGGCGGGCGGAGCGACACCGGGCCGGGGGTGACCACCGGAGCGCCGGGCTGTGCCTGCTTGGTGCGGGTCGAGTTGTCGGCCGCGTGCAGGACGGCGCCGGTACCGACGGCGCCGAGCAGGACGACGGCGGCCAGCAGGATCAGCACCCTGGTCCGGCCTTGGAGCGGTGGGGTCACGACGGTACCTCGGAATCGGAGGGGGGAGCGGTTCCGGACGCGCCCGGGGCGGTGGGGGTCCCGGCGGTGGGCGTCCCGGAGGCGGTGTCCCCGGGGGCGTCCCGCAGGACGAAGGCGGCCGCCAGCACGCAGCCGGCCAGCGCCGCCGCGGACCAGCCGAGCGCGACGGTGCCGCCCACCGCGCTCCACAGCGCGCCGAAGGCGAGCGAGCAGCCGAACCGGGCGAGCGCCTGCCCGGTGCCGACCAGGGCCAGCCCGGCGCCGCGCTGCTCCGCCGGTACCGCGTCGGCCGCCGCGGCCGCCAGCACGCCGTCCGTCGAGGCGTAGAACGCGCCGTGCAGCACCAGGACGCAGACCACCGCCGGCAGTCCGCCCAGCGGCGAGAGCAGCAGCCCGTACGCCAGCAGCAGGGCGCCGTGACCGGCGAGGAAGAGCCGGCGGCGGCCGAGCCGGTCGGCGAGCGCGCCCAGCGGAACGGCGAGCAGCAGGAAGCCCGCGGCCGTGCCGAGCGGCAGCAGCGGGAAGAGGTCGGTGGCGAGGCCGAGCCGGCGCTGCACCAGCAGGTAGAGGAAGGAGTCGCTCACGGTGGTCAGGCCGAGCAGCACCGCGCAGAACGTCAGCCGGCGCAGCCCGGGCAGGCGCAGCAGGGCGAGGCCGTCGCGCAGCCGGGGGGCGGTGGCCGTCGCGGTCTCGCCCGGCTGCCGGTTCGGCACGAAGAGCAGCAGCACCAGCACGCCGAGCACCGCGACACAGGCGCTGACCGTGAACACCGCGTCGTAGCCGTGCCGTTGGCCGCCGTCGGCGAGCAGCGGGCCGCCGGCCAGACGGAGCACGAGGAAGGCGGCGAGCGGCCCGATCAGCGCACCGGCCGTGTCCATCGCCCGGTGGACCCCGAACGCCCGCCCCCGGTGCGCGGGTTCGGTGGCGAGCGAGATCATCGCGTCCCTCGGCGCGGTGCGCAGTCCCTTGCCCGTGCGGTCGACCGCGATCACCGCGCCGATCAGCGGCACGGTGTGGACGAGCAGCAGCAGCGGCTTGCAGAGCGCCGAGAGGCCGTACCCGGCCACCGCGACGGCCTTGTGCCGGGACGCGCCGTCCGCACCGCGCCGGTCGGCGAGGTGGCCGCCGGCCAGCCGGACCAGCGCGCTGAACCCGTTCTGGATACCGTCCAGCAGCCCGAAGCCGAGCGGTGAGAGGCCGAGCCCGGTGAGCAGGTACAGCGGCAGCACCGCGCTGACCATCTCGGAGGAGATGTCGGTCACCAGGCTGACGGTGCCCAGGGCCAGGACGGTGCCGGGGATGGCGGCCGCCCGCCGGCCCGGCCGGAGGGCCGGGTCGACGGGGGCCTTGGAGCTGCGGGATTCCGCGACGTACATGGGAGGTCAGTTCCAGATGCCGGTGATGGTCGCGGCGGACGCGGCGTTGCCCGCGTGGGTGGTCAGCCCGGCGAGGTCCTCCAGCGTGCGCAGCACGTTGTAGTGGTTGTAGGTGGTGGCGGTGGTGGAGCCGGGCGTGACGTGCTCGCCGTAGAAGACCGTGGGGATGCGGTTGCCGGAGAGACGGTTGTCCTCGTCGAAGGTGACGACGAGGATGCTGTTGTGGGTCTTGGCCCAGGTGGCGTACGCGCCGAGCTTGTTCTTCAGCCAGGTGTCGCCGGTGGAGACCGAGCAGTCGTGCATGTCGTTGCAGAGGTCCGGCACGACGAAGGACACCTTGGGCAGGGTCGTGTAGTCGGTCGGGAACTGCGCGAAGGTGTACGCGGTGTTGGTCGGCACGTTCTTGAAGCCGAACCACGGGTTGTGCTTCTGGGCGTACTTGCCGCTGCTGCAGACCGTCGAACCCTGGCTCGGCAGGCCCTCGTTGTAGCTGCCCCAGGTCTTGCCGGCGGCGATCAGCTCGGAGCCGAGGTTGGCGGCGGTGAGCGAGCCGACCGGCACGCAGCTGTCGTCGGTGCGCCCCTGCGCGCTGCCGGAGAACAGCTGGTAGTAGTTGGGCTCGCTCGGGTGGGTGAGCCCGAACGACTGGGTCAGCGTGGCGCCGCCCGCCTTCAGGGTGTTGTTGATGTACGGCGCGCTGGAGCTGCCGACGACCTGCGAGTACGCGTGGTTCTCCAGGACGACGACGACCACGTGGTCGGGCGTCGGCAGGGTCGCGGCCTGTGCGGTGCCGGTGGCCGCCCAGAGGCCGAGCGATCCGGCGACCAGGCCGAGGCCGGCGCCGAGGGCGGTCAGGGTGCGGCGGGGGTTGCGGGGGCGGAGTCGTGCGAAGGGCATGGTGTCCTCCGTGCGTCGGGGAGAACCGGGGTTCGGCAGGAACACCCGGGTGGGGGGTCGTGCTGTGCGGGTCGCAGTGCGTGACTGCGTCGGAGCGCCGCAAACAGTAGGAGCGCGGCGGTGGCGTGGACCGCTCAGGGAAGGTGAAGAACAGGCGAACACCCTCCGGCGCCCGGCGACGGAGGTCACACGGGCCCCGATTGACCCCTCCGTCGCCGCCGTGGTGGGATTTCGTCGGCCGACGAGCGGCTGCCGCGGTGCCGCCGGGGAGCGCCGGACGACCGCCGGGCGGCCTCCTGACGGCCTCCGCTTGGCCTCCGCTTGGCCTCCGAACGGCCTCCGAACGGCCTCCGGGTGAAGGGAACGCGACGTGATCGGGCTGCCGGCCCTGGACGCGGCGGGTCACGCACCCGCCGAGCAGCCGCACGCGGCGCGGCCGGACAGTTGCCCGGCCTTCCGGGCCGAGCACGGCGGCGAGGGCCCGGGCGAACTCCTGGACCGCGCGCCGGACGGCTCACCGGTCGCCGCGCGGCGCTCGGACGGCCCGGCTGACCCCGACGGCCTCGCCTCCGGCGCCCTCGTCATCGGTGCCCTCGCCCCCGACCGCCTCGCCCCCTCTGCCCCCTCTGCCCTCGCTCCCGGCGCCCTCGTCGTCGGTGTCGGCCTGCGCGCGGCGGCGGGCCCGTCCGACGTGACGCGGCTGATCCACCGGGCCCTGCGCGAGGCCGGATTGCCCAGCGGCTCCGTCGCCCGGCTCGCGACCCTCACCGGCAAGGGCGACCACCCCGCCGTCCGCCACGCCGCCGCCGCGCTGGGCCTCCCGGTGGACGAGCAGCCGGCGGAGGCCCTCGCCGCCGTCGCCGTTCCGAACCCGTCCGCCGCCGTCGGCGCGGCGGTCGGCACCCTGAGCGTGGCGGAGGCCGCCGCCCTGGCGAGCGCGCCGGGCGGCGAACTCGTCGTCCCCAAGCAGAAGTCCGCGACGGCGACGGTGGCGGTCGCCCGGGCCGCTCGCGGTCGCCCCGGGCCTCGCGACCCGCTCGCCCGCGTCCCCGGGCCGTCCCTTCCCGTCGATGCCGTTGTTGGAGACCCCTCGTGACCACCCCCGACCATGACCTCCGCCACCACGGTGACGCGGAGGTGCGCGCCGACGGGGCCGGTCTGGTCGACCTCGCCGTCAACGTCCGCACCGGCACGCCCCCGCAGTGGCTGCGTGAGCACCTCGCGGCGACGCTCGGCGAGCTCGCGGCGTACCCTGACGGCACGGCCGCCCGCGCCGCCGTCGCCGCCCGGCACGGCCGACCGGTCACGGAGACGCTGCTCACCTCGGGCGCGGCGGAGGCCTTCGTGCTGCTCGCGCGCGTTCTGACGCCTCGTCACGTCGTTGTCGTACACCCGCAGTTCACCGAACCGGAAGCGGCGCTACGGGACGCCGGACACGCTGTGGAGCGGGTCCTGCTCGTACCCTCGGACGGCTTCCGGCTCGGTGCGGTACCGGAGGAGGCCGACCTCGTCGTCCTCGGCAACCCCACCAACCCGACCTCCGTACTGCACCCGGCAGCCGCCGTCGCCGCCCTGGCGCGCCCCGGTCGCACCCTGGTGATCGACGAGGCGTTCATGGACACCGTGCCCGGCGAGTGCGAATCCCTCGCCGCCGTCCGGGACCTGCCCGGCCGGGTGGTCGTGCTGCGCAGCCTCACCAAGACCTGGGGCCTGGCGGGCCTGCGCATCGGCTATGCGCTCGGCCCGGCCGACCTGATCACCGCGCTCGGCGCCGCCCAGCCGCTCTGGCCGGTCTCCACCCCGGCGCTGGCCGCCGCCGAGGTGTGCAGCGCACCCGCGGCGCTCGCCGAGGCCGAGCAGGCCGCCCAGGACCTCACCCTCCACCGCGACCACCTGCTCAAGGGCCTCGCCGCCTTCGCCGCCGTCCGGGTGCACGGGGAGCCGGCCGCCTCCTTCGTCCTCGTCGAACTGCCGGACGCGGCCGCCGTCCGCGCCCGGCTGCGCGAGCACGGCTTCGCCGTCCGACGGGGCGACACCTTCCCCGGACTGGGCCCGGACTGGCTGCGGATCGCCGTCCGGGACCCTGGGACGACGGACCGTTTCCTGGACGCGCTCGGCTCGGTGCTGGCGGTCCGGACCGGCACCGGCCGCTGAAACACGACCGGGACATTTCACGAACCACCCGGTGATCATGCCCGGCCTACCGTGGAGGCAGACGACAAACCGCACTGCCGGACGGAAGTTGGGACCACACATGCGCTCGCGAATCGCCCTCACCGCTCTCGCCGTCACCGCCCTCGCGGCCGCCGCGACGGCCTGCGGCCCGGAGAACAGTGACGCACCCGCCGCCGGCGCCGCCCCGACGACCGCCCCTGCGGCCGCCTCCGCCCCCGCCGCCGCGCCGTCCGCGTCGGCCCCCGGCACACCCGCCGCGCCCGGCACGCCCGCCGCGCCCGGCAAGTCCGCCGCGCCCGCCGCGTCCGCCAAGCCCACGTCCACCACGCCGGCCGCGCCCGCCCCGGGCAGCCCGGGCGACAAGACCGGCTACGGCCAGGCCTGCGGCACCAACGACCTCACCTTCGGGGCCAAGATGGAGACCCAGGCGGGCGGCTACATCCTGGTCACCGCCAAGGCCAAGGCCGGGATCACCTGCGTCCTGCCCGCGACGCACCCGGTCATCGCCTTCGGTTCGGGCGGCATCGAGGCCCGCAACGCCGAACAGGCCGCCGGTGCGCCGATCACGCTCACCGGCACCGCGGTCGCCTACGTGGGGATCAACCCGAAGAGCACCAACACCGACCAGAACGTCGAGTTCAAGGACGTCATCATCGGCGTCGCCGCCGGCGACCCGGACCCGGCGAGCATCCCCGTCGGCTCCGTCAAGGTCGACAAGCCGGTCGTCACCAACTGGCACACCAACGCCAAGGACGCCGTCCCGGGTGTCTGATCAGCTGTGAATGACGCTGTCGATCGACCCGCGCCACACCTTCACGGCGAGTTCACGGCGAACCGGAGGCAGGCGCCGACCTCGACCGGCGGCGACCGCCACCCCCGTGATCAGCCGAGACTCACCGCGTCCCCCACCCGCACCCTCCCCGGCTCCACTACCCGCGCGTAGACGCCCGCGCAGGGCAGCGCCGGCATCCCCTCCACGGGCACGACCCGGTTCTGCGCGGCGAGCACCTTCAGGGCCGCCGTGCTGCGCGGCAGTTCGCCATGGGCGAGGGTCGGGACGGCGCAGCGCGGGGTCGGGGCCAGCACCCGCAACCGGAGGTCCGGGCCGATCCGCAGCTCGCGGCCGACCCAGGCGTTCTCGACGTAGCCGTCGCCCTCGGTGCGGATCACCAGGTTGGGGCGGTAGCGGGCGGCCTCGGTCGCCACGGCCTCCAGGGTGGAAGTCGTGAGCAGGTGCAGCGGGGCGAAGTCGAAGAAGCCCCCGGCGGGAGCGGCGCGGCCGATCTCGTTCTCGGTGACGGCGACCTCCTCCTCGATCCCGTGTGCCAGCACCTCCTCCGGCACGGCCCGTTCGACGGTCGCACCGGGCGGGCGCTCGCTCACCAGGGAGACCTCGCGGCCCAGCAGCGCGGACAGTTCGCCCTCGCCCACCTCCCCGCCGTCCGGCCCGGTGATCACGACGCCACCGGGGTGCAGCACGGCGGTGAACCGGAGCAACTCCGCCCAGAGCCTCGGGTTCTTGGCGCTCGCCACCCGGCCACTCACGGCGTCCAGCAGCCCCAGCGCCCGGTCCCCCTCCAGCCCGCGCTCGGAGACGCCGGCCTCGCCCAGCTCCTCCCCCAGCAACGACTTCACCGGGTACCGCCGGAGCCGCTCCACCGTCCCGATCCTCATGCCACCGCCTCCGCCCACTCGCGCAGCGCCGTGAAGTCGCGGTCGCCCAGGCCGAGTTTGGGATCGACGTGCAGGGTCAGCGCGGGCCCGGGGTGGTGCGCGGCTATCCACTCCGCGTCCTGCGGCCCCAGCTCGTCGTCCACCCAGACGAACGGGCGCCCGGCGGCCCAGGCGACCAGGTTCCTGGTCTTCCAGTGCAGCCCGTCCGGGTCCTGCTGGTGCAGCTCCGGCCAGTGGATGTACGGCAGCACGGGCAGCCCCAGCAGCGGCCCGATGAAGGTGTTCGCCTCGTCCATCCACGTGGTGGCCCACACCAGTTCGTACCGCAGCGCCAGCAGTTCGGGCCCGTGGTCCGGGTTGATCCAGATCCGCAGCGGCCGCACACGCTCGGCAGGCCGCTGCGGGAAGCGGGCGACCCAGCAGTCGGGCTTCACCCGGTGCGTCCCGTAACCGTGCGGCCGCCGGTGCCGCTTCGCGGCATAGGGGTTCAACGGCCCGTCGACATCGAGCAGGAGCAGCGGCAACGTCATACCGGGCATCCTCGCCGGAACCTCGCGCCGGGACCAGGGGTTATCGGGCCCGATCGGATGGTCAGGAATCCCGAGGTGCCTTCCCCGTGGCGCGCCCCCGGTAGCTCACCGAGCCGGACTACGGGGACCGCGTCGATGTCCCTCCATCGTGGGCATCAGCCACCGTTCCCCTGACAGGCAGCCCGTTCAGGGCGCACCATGACCGCAAGACCTCGCAGTCTCTGTGGAGAGTTGGGCCAGTATGTCGCTACGGTTCATCGCAAAAGACCCGAACTCGCCGGACGGGGACTCACCGACGGTGTGGGTGGACGAGGAGAACGACGACCTGGTGATCCAGGGGTGGAAGGCCGACAGCGCTACCGAGGCCGAATGCCGGGCGGTCGGCGGCATCCCGGACCACGAGGCCGTGGTCCGAGTGCCTGCGCGGCTCGCGCAGGCGATCAGGGAGGCTTGCGATGTCGCGGAGCGACGCACGGATTGACGAGTTGCTGAGCGGAACCCGGCACTCGGCCGTACACCTGGAGATGCGGGACGGGTACATGCAGGACGACCCGGCCCTCCACGCGTGGAGGGCCGGGCACCGACTGGCACCGGCGGATCAGGCGTCCTGGTGGCGGCCCTGGCTGGACGTGATCGCCGAAGCGGTCGGCCGGGGCGTCGAGATCCGGCGTGCCCGGATCGTCTCCGAGCCCGTGAGCGAGTACATCCGCTACGAGTACGACGTGACCTTCCCCAACATCGCGGCGGGCGAACAGGTCCGCTGGCTGCCGAGGCGACGTGCCTCCGACATCGCTCTGCCGGGAAATGACTTCTGGCTGTTCGACGGTGAGCTCGTGCGATGGGGGCACTTCTCCGGTGATGGCGATTCCCTCGGCGGCGAACTGACCGAGGACCCGGCAGCGGCCCGGCTCTGTGCCGAATCGTTCGAGACCGTGTGGGAGAGGGCGACCCCGCACGAGAAGTACAGCATCCGATGAACCACGCTCAAGAGGTGCAGCCCGAATCGATCGCCCATGTCCTACACACCGTCATCAAGTGTCGTCGCCGCCCGTAAGGCTCTGGCTGAACGCCTTCAGGATCTCCGGAGGGACGCCGGTCTCACCGGTCGCCGACTCTCGGAGCTGTGCGGCTGGAATGCGTCCAAGACCTCGCGGATCCAGGCCGGGCAGGCTGCGCCGTCCGAGTCCGACCTCCGCGCGTGGTGTCACGTCTGTGGCGCGGACGAGCAGGCGGAAGAACTGATCGCGGCTTCCCGGGCTGTCGATTCCATGTACGTCGAGTGGCGACGTATGGAGCGCTCCGGGCTACGCCGGGCGCAGGAATCGGTGTTTGACATCTATCAGCGAACGCGGTCATTTCGTGTCTATGCCGGGCGAGTTGTTCCCGGCATGGTGCAGACCCGCGCCTACACCGCGGCTGTTCTCAGGGCCGTACAACGTTCCCGCGCCACGGTGGATGACGTCGAGGCGGCGGTGGACTCCCGAATGTCGCGCCAACGCATGCTGTTCTCCGGGCGCAGGACCTTCGCACTGGTCATCGAGGAAGCCGTGCTACGAAGCACCGTCTGCGACCGGAACACGATGGCCGATCAGCTCAAGCACCTGATTTCGATGAGTGCGCTGGCGAGCGTCAGCCTCGGCGTGATCCCTCTGGCGACCGGCCGCGCACGGTCACCCGCCGAGGACTTCTACATGTTCGACGATGCCCAAACCTCGATCGAACTCGTCTCCGGTTACCTGCGATTGACGCAACCCGGCGAGATCGCCATGTACGCCCGGGCCTTCAGTGAACTGTCAGCCATGGCTGTTCACGGTGAGAACGCCCGCGTCTTGATCACATCCGCGATCAACTCTCTCGGGTGATCCGCTCGCAATTGGTTGCAATTCCCTGGAGGCCGTCTCCCGCCGCTCCCTACCGTCTGACTCGTAGCTGCTGAGCACGGTCCTCTCCGCTGCTCATGTGTCTCGCGTCATGACGAGGCGCGCTGCAGTCGACACTCACTGCGATGCACGGAGGTACGCACCATGAGCGAGACCGTCACTCTGGTGGCAGCGGGCACGGACCCGCGCGCGCTCGTCCACCCGGAGATCCGCGCCCTGATCGTCACGACGATCAGGGCGCGGCACCCGGAGGTGACCGAGGAGCGCGCGGAGCTCGGTGTCGGTCAGATGGCGGCCTTCCTGACTGCCTGCGCGTCCGGAGACAGGCCGCTGAGCCCGTCGCCCGAGGTGGACGACTACTGGCACGCGTTCGTCCTCAACACCGAGGCCTACATGACCTGGTGCACGGCCGCGTTCGGCAGGATGGTGCACCACAGGCCGGGCTACCTGGACCCGGAGGAGCACGGCGGCGGCAAGGTGCTGCGGGCTCGCACCGTCGACGCCATCGCGGCACTGGGGTACGTGATCGAACCGGGCTTCTGGCCGGAGATCGAGCTGGCGAACTGCTCGCAGTGCCACGCCAACTGCTCCGACAGCCCGTTCACGGGCTATCGGGACTGACTCCGCAGGCTCGGCCGGTGCCCCTGCCGTGGGGCACCGGCTTCAACTGTCCAGACAAAGGATCGACGATGTCACCGCAGCGAACCGGTTGGTTCCACCTGCCCTCCGAGGCGCGCAATGCGGTGCAGGAGCACACGGGCCAGGTGCTCGGTGCCCGGAGCGCCGACGTCGGAGTCATGTCCGCGCTCGCCAGCATGCTGGACACCCGGGACGGCCCCGTCTTCGTCAAGGGCACCCCGGCGGACAGCCCCTCGGCCTGGGTCTACCGGCACGAGGCGCGGGTGACCGCTGTCGCACCGCTGGCACCGCCTGTACTCTGGCAGACCGAAGGCGGAGGCTGGCTGCTCTACGGGTACGGCGCACTGACCGGCAGACATCCGGACTTCGCGCCCAACTCCCCCGACCTTCGGTTGCTGGTCCACGCACTCTCGGTGGTGTCGGCGCGCCCCTGGCCGGACGGAATCGGCAAGAAGTCACTGAGCGACCGTCTGGCCCGGTTCGTGCCTGCCGGCGGGGAGGGCGCCTTCGACGGACGCATGCTGGTGCACACAGATGCCGGCGAGTTCAACCTCCTGGTGACCGGCTCCGGGATGCGGCTACTCGACTGGGCGCTGGCCTGTCCGGGGCCGGACTGGGCGGATGCGGCCCTCCTGGTACCTCGCCTGATCGCCACGGGACACACCCCGGAGCAGGCGGACCGCTGGGCGCGGCGCGTCCCGGCCTATCGCACAGCGGATCCGGATCGGCTCGCCGTCTTCGCCCGAACCGTCCACGCGTTCTGGAGGAGCCGGACCTTGGAGGACCCACTGCCACAGCGGGTGAAGCTCACCCAGGCCGCAGAGCAATGGGCGGGGACCGCCGGGCAGATCGGCTGAGGTCCCCGCCCTCGTGCTCGCCCTACGGGGCGATCGGGAGGCGGCGCTTGTGGTCGGTGAGGCGGTAGCGGCGGACGATCGTCTCGAAGGTCTCCTCGGCGACCGGCTTGCCCTCCAGGAAGTCGTCGATGTCGTCGTAGGTGACACCGAGGGCGTCCTCGTCGGCCTTGCCCGGGGCGAGGGTCTCCAGGTCGGCGGTCGGGATCTTCCGGACCAGCTCGGCCGGGGCGCCCAGGGCGTCCGCGACGGCGCGCACGCGGCGCTTGGTCAGGCCGGTGAGCGGGACGAGGTCGGCCGCGCCGTCGCCGAACTTGGTGAAGAAGCCGGAGACCGCCTCGGCGGCGTGGTCCGTGCCGACGACCAGGCCGTCGTGCGCACCGGCCACCGCGTACTGGGCGATCATGCGCTGGCGGGCCTTGATGTTGCCGAGCACGAAGTCCTGGTGGCCGGCGTCGCGGAAGGCCACGTCGGCGGCCACGGCGGCGTCGAGCGCGGCGTCGCTGGCGGGCTTGATGTCGACGGTCAGCAGGTGGTCCGGCCGGATGAAGGAGAGCGCGAGCTGGGCGTCGTGCTCGTCGGCCTGGACCCCGTAGGGCAGCCGCATGGCGTAGAACCGCGCCTCGTGCCCGGCGGCCCGGGCGCGCTCGACGGCGAGCTGGCAGAGCCGGCCGGCGGTGGTGGAGTCGACCCCGCCGCTGATGCCGAGCACGAGGGCGCGCAGACCGGTGGAGGTCAGCCGCTCGGCGAGGAAGGCCACCCGGCGCTCGATCTCCTTCTCGGCGTGGAAGGTCTCGGCGACCTCCAGCTCCCGGGCGATCTCCTGCTGCAGGGCGATGGACGCCGGCACGCTCACGTCTGCTCCTTGGTCGGGTTCGATGTGCTGTCGCACCCACCCTACTCAGGCCCGATGCCCGGTGGGACGGCCCGTTCGACCGGTACCGGCGGACGGCCGGGAGGCCGCTCCCGGAGCCGGCGGCCGTGGGAGCCGCCGGTTCCCGGCCCGGCCGGTGCCCGCAGGCCCGCTGACGACCCGTCGGGGGCGGTCCGTAGCATGGGCACGCGCGCGGACGGGGGCCCGGTGCCCTCTGGCAGACTGTGCGACCAGTGGGGCTGTTGGGCCGGGGCATGACAGGTGGGGGCAGAGAGCATGAGCAGCCGGGGGACGGTGCTCGGGGGGCGTTACACCCTGACCGAGCGGATCGGCGGCGGGGGCATGGGCTCCGTCTGGCGCGCCGACGACGAGGTGCTCGCACGGCAGGTCGCCGTGAAGATCCTGCATCCGGGGCTGGTCGAGGACGGCGCCTTCGTCAAGCGGTTCCGGCGCGAGGCCCAGCTGCTCGCGGCGCTGAAGCACCCCGGCATCGTGGACGTCCACGACTACGGCGAGAGCGGCGAGGACGCCGGGGACGACCGGGTCGCCTACATCGTGATGGAGCTGATCGACGGGCAGCCGCTGGACAAGGTGCTCGCCGAGAGCGGGCCGATGCCGCCCGAGCGGGCCCTGGGGCTGCTCGCCACCGCGCTGGACGCCCTGCACGCCGCCCACCGGCGGGAGATCGTGCACCGCGACGTCAAACCGTCCAATCTGATGGTCCGGTCCGAGGGCCGGGTGACGGTGACCGACTTCGGCATCGCGCGGGCGGTCGCCAGCACCCGGATCACCGCCTCCCACGCGGTGATCGGGACGGCGCTCTACATGGCCCCCGAACAGGCCGAGGGACAGGCCATCACCCCGGCCTCGGACCTCTACTCGATCGGCGTGGTCGGCTACGAACTGCTCACCGGACAGCCGCCGTTCGTCGGTGAGAGCGTGCTGGAGGTGGCCCTCAAGCACATCCGGGAGCCCGCTCCGGTGCTGCCGGCGGCCGTTCCGGAGGCGGTGCGCGGGCTGATCGCCACCGCGCTGGCCAAGAAGCCGGAGGACCGCTTCGCCGACGCCGGCGCGATGGCCGCGGCGGCGCGGGCCGCGATCGCCGCCGCTCCCGGCGCCCCCGCGCTGCCGGCACCGCCGGTCGTTCCGGTGGTACCCGCGACGCCCGCCGTAGCCGCGGCCGACGTCGGCAAGGTGGAGTCCCGGGACGCCACCGAACCCGGCACCCGTCGGCGACGGCGCGGCTTCCTCGTCCCCATCGTCATACCGGTGATCATCACGGCGGGCACCGCGACCGTCCTGCTGATCGACCGCACGCCCTTCACCTCCGAGGCGAAGACGCCCGGGGCGCAGCCGTCCGTCACGGTCTCCGGCCCGGCGAACCCCGGCGGCCCGGCAACGCCGGCCGAGAACGCGACGACCCCGCCGCCGACCACCCCCGCGCCGACCGGCACCCCGACCGCGCCCGGCGCCACCGCGACCCCCGGCGCCCAGCAGTCCACGCCCGCGCCGGGCGGCACCGGTGCGGCGAACGGCGGCGGCGGCGCGACCGGAGCGGGCGGCACCCCGCGCGCGACCCAGCCGCCGGCCGGCGTCCCGGCCCCGGCGGCCGGCACCGCCGGGGCCGGGAACCAGCCCGCTCCCGGAACGCAGCCCGGCACGCAGCCCAACCCCCAGCCGGCGGCCACCAGCGCCCCGCCGCAGACGCCCGTCACGCCGCCGGGCTGCGGAGGCACCAAGTGGGGGCCGATCGTCAGCGTGGCCTCCGGCCTCAAGCTCGGCCTGTCCAAGGACACCCCGTCGGCCGGCCAGTCCGTGATCATGGGCGGCAACACCGCCTACGGCTGGGTGCGTTCGGACCCGGACCCGGGCGGCTGGTACCACCTCTACCCGTGCAACCTGAGCGGCGCGCCGCTCGTCCAGGAGACCGACGGGCGGGTGACGCTCTCGGGCGGCTTCAGCGTCCTGAGCAACTGGAAGGTCAGTGCCGGGAGCACGCCGGGCGCCTTCCGCCTCGCGGACTACATGGGCTCCGCGTGCATGACCGACAACGGCGCGGGCAACCAGGTCACCATGGCCACCTGCACCCCCGGGAACAAGTCCCAGGAGTTCAGGATCCCCTGATCGGAGCCGAAGGGGCGGCGGGCCGGTGGCACGGTGGACCGGCGGACCTACGGGGCCGCCGCCCCGGTCACGGTCGGGTCCAGAGGTTGCGGGCGGCGAGCAGCGGCAGCACGCCCTCGCCGAACCAGTACGCCTCCTCCAGGTGCGGGATCCCGGAGAGCACGAACTCGTCGATGCCCAGCTCGTGGTACTCGGTGATGAGGTCCGCGACCTCCCGGTGGCTGCCGACCAGGGCCGTGCCCGCGCCGCCCCGCAGCAGGCCGATGCCGGCCCAGAGCCCGGGGTGGATCTCCAGCCGCTCGGCCGAGCCGCCGTGCAGCGCGAGCATCCGGCGCTGGCCCTCCGACTCGCTCTCGGCGAGGGCGCGCTGGGTCTCCCGGACGCGCGCCGGGTCCATCGACGCCAGCAGCCGCTCGGTCTCCGCCCAGGCCTGGGCGGAGGTGTCCCGGGTGATCACGTGCAGCCGGATGCCGAAGCGGACCACCCGGCCCTGGGCGGCGGCCAGTTCGCGGATCCAGGCGATCTTCTCGCGGACCTGCGCGGGCGGTTCGCCCCAGGTCAGGTAGACGTCGGCGTACCGGGCGGCGACGTCGCCCGCCGCCGGGGAGGACCCGCCGAAGTACACCGGCGGCACCTGGTCCGGGAGCCGGTTCAGGGTGGCCCGCTCGACCCGCAGATGGACGCCGTCGTGGTCGACCGTCTCCCCGGCCCAGAGCCGGCGGGTGATGGACAGGAACTCGCCGGTCCTGGCGTAACGGGCGTCCTTGTCCAGGAAGTCCCCGTACGCGCGCTGCTCGGCCGACTCCCCGCCGGTCACCACGTTGAGCAACAGCCGTCCGCCGGACTGCCGCTGGTAGCTCGCCGCCATCTGCGCCGCCAGGGTCGGACTGATCTGCCCGGGCCGGAACGCCACCAGGTACTTCAGCCGCTCGGTCACCTGGGTCAGCATCGCCGTGGTCAGCCAGGCGTCCTCGCACCACGCGCCGGTCGGGGTCAGCGCCCCCTCGAAGCCCAACTGCTCCGCGGTGCGGGCGATCTGGCCGAGGTAGGCGATGCTCGGCGGCCGGTCGGAGCCGGCCGCGCCGGGCGTCGAGCCGTGCCCGCCGCCGACGATCTGCCGGCTGTCGCCGTTGGTGGGGAGGAACCAGTGAAAGGTGAGGGACATGGACGGACACGCTCCTGGCGGTGGTTGCCGGCTGCTGGTGGACCTGGTTCGCGTCAGCGGCGACAACCGGCCGTGCACACCCGTCCCAGGTCGACGTGCAGTCGCCGTACAGGGAGGAAGGGGGCCGGAGCGGTCATGGCCCGATTCTCCGGGACTCCCACCCCGCTGGACAAGACGCCCGCGTCAGAACACCCGTGTCAGAACACCCACATCAGCCCACCGGGGCCGGAACACCGGGGCCGGAACACCCGCGCCAGCACTCCCCCGCGACCGCGCCGGGAAGAACCCCCGCCGGGCGGCGGACGGCGAACGGCCGCCGGGCCTCCCCTCGGCAGCGGAGGGGAGGCCCGGCGGTTGGTGCGGCAGGGGGAGGCGGCTCAGACGAGGCCGGCCTTCTCCAGGGCGGTGCAGCAGGTGTTGACCAGGAGGCGGGTCACCACGTACGGGTCCACGTTGGCGTTCGGGCGACGGTCCTCGATGTAGCCCTTCTGGTCGACCTCGACCTGCCACGGGATACGGACCGAGGCGCCGCGGTCGGAGACGCCGTAGCTGTAGACGTTCCACGGAGCGGTCTCGTGCTTGCCGGTCAGGCGCGACTCGATGTCGGCGCCGTACTGGGTGACGTGCTCCAGGACGATCTCCTGCGAGGCGCCGAGCGACTCGCAGGCGGTGATGATCGCGTCGTAGTTCTCGCGCATCGCCTTGGTGGAGAAGTTGGTGTGCGCGCCGGCACCGTTCCAGTCGCCGCGCGCGGGCTTGGCGTCGAGGGTGGCGTCGATGCCGAACTCCTCGGCGGTGCGGTAGAGCAGGTAGCGGGCGACCCACATGTGGTCGGAGACGGTCAGCGCGTCGACCGGGCCGATCTGGAACTCCCACTGGCCGGGCATGACCTCGGCGTTGATGCCGCAGAGCGAGAGGCCGGCGGCGAGGCAGCGGTCCATGTGCAGCTCGACGATCTCGCGGCCGAAGACCTCCTCGGCACCGACACCGCAGTAGTAGCCGCCCTGCGGGGCCGGGAAGCCGCCCTCGGGGAAGCCGAGCGGGCGGGAGCCCTTAAAGAAGGTGTACTCCTGCTCGATGCCGAAGATCGACTCCTGAGCGGCGAACTGCTCGGCGATCGGGCGCAGCAGCGCACGGGTGTTGCTCTCGTGCGGGGTGCCGTCGATCTCGTTGACCTCGCACAGGACGAGGATGTTGTCGCCGCCGCGGATCGGGTCCGGGAAGGTGGCAACCGGCTCGAGGACGCGGTCCGAGGCGTGACCCTCGGCCTGGTTGGTGGAGGAGCCGTCGAAGCCCCAGGTGGGGATCTTGTCCGCGTTGGCCAGGATCCGAGTCTTGGAGCGGAGCTTGGCGGTCGGCTTCGTGCCGTCGATCCAGATGTACTCGGCCTTGATTGCCACGGGGGTGAACCTCGCAAACTGGGTGGTGGGTGCCCGCGTAGCGTTGCAAGCCGCCGTTTCCCGGTTGTTCCTCCTATGTAACACCCAGGTGAACCAACCGTCCGCGTTGGCACGGTCACGGTGCGGGAGTGCCGTGGATGGCACCCCGCACCGATCGGCGCACCGCGACGGGTGTCCCTCCTTCACCGCGACGGGCGTGGGCCCTTCACCGCGGCGCGGGTGGGCCCTTCACCGCGACGGGCGTGGGCCCTTCGCCGCGGCGACCCGCAGAGCCCCACTGCGGCGGGTGTCAGTGCTTACGGGCGTGCGCCGCCCGGCGGCGGGTGACCCAGAGCGCGCCGCCGCCGGCCGCGACCAGGGCGGCGGCTCCGGCGGCGAGCGGACCGGTCGCGTCACTGCCGCCGGTCGCGGCGAGGTTGCCGCCGGCGGTGGTGGCGGTGGCCTGCGGCCGGGCGGTTCGGCCGGGCGGCGTGGTGGTCGCGTCGACCGCGGGCTGGACCGCCGGGGCGGTGCCGGGCGCCGTCGGCGTGACCGAGGGGGTCGGCGTGACCGGTGCGGTCGGCTTCTCGCAGCTCACCGCGGCCACGGTGATCTTCCCGGTCACCTTGGCGACGTTGAGGTTGAGCGGGTTCACCTCGATCTGCACCTCCAGGGCCGAGGCGGCGGCCGTGGTCGAGGTGGTGGCCCGCTTGGAGAACTCCACCGAGACCCTGCCGACCAGCGGCACGTCCACGTCGGTCGGCCCGTACAGGCTGAGGGTGACCGGCTTGCCGAGCACGGTGAGCTTGGCGGGGGCGGTGACGTCGGCGGCGGGCGGCCCGTCGACCGGGCAGGTCACCGAGGAGCTGAGCGCCTCCAGGCCGAGCAGGGTGGTGGCCGGGAGACCGGGCGCGTGCACGTCGGCGTTGACCAGCTTGACCGAGGCGGCGGTGCCCTTGGCGTCCGACTTCACCACCGAGGTGCCGACATCGGCCTTGACCAGGGTGACCGGGCCCTGCTGGTCGACGCCGTCGACCTTGGCCGTCAGCAGCGAGCCTTCGCGCTGGGCCGGGCTCTCGACCTTGTTGAGCGCGAGGTTCACCGGCACGTCGACCTTGCTCAACAGCTGCACGTCCAGCGCGAGTTCGGCGGTGACGGCGCGCGCCCTGCCCGCCGTGGCGGTCGGCGCGGCGGCCGCGGCGGTCGAACCCGCGGCCGCGGTGGCGGACGCGGGCGTGGGGCCGGTCGCGTGGGCCACCGGCGCCACGACCAGCACCGGCGCCACGACCAGCGCCGTCGCCACCGCGGCGGCGACGGCGGAGCCGGCGAAGGACGTGGAACGGGAAGAAGACATGGCGGTACCCCCACAGGTGGTGATCTCGGTAGAGCGCGCCTCCGACATCACCCGCGAGGCGGGGCAAGGGGCCGGTGCTCCGTACGACGAGTCGCCAGTCTTCATCGAACAGTGCGTCACATGAGCCACACAGAACGTCATTTCACTCATTCGGGTGAGGTTGACGCCCAAAGCTGCCCGGCGAAGCACTGCGGCAGGACACCTCCGGCAGGACTCCTCCGGCAGGCCCCCTACCGCGGGAGCCCTACGGCAGTCGCCAGTCCACCGGCTGCGCCCCCTGCCGCACCAGCAGCTCGTTGGCCCGGCTGAACGGCCGCGAGCCGAAGAAGCCGCCGTTCGCCGAGTACGGGCTCGGGTGGGCGGACTCGATCGCCGGCACCTCGCCCAGCAGCGGGCGCAGGTTGCGGGCGTCGCGCCCCCAGAGGATCGCCACCAGCGGGCCGCCGCGCGCCGCCAGGGCCTTGATCGCCTGCTCGGTGACCTCTTCCCAGCCCTTGCCGCGGTGCGCGGCGGGCTTGCGCGGAGCGGTGGTCAGGGCCCGGTTCAGCAGCAGCACGCCCTGCCGCGTCCACGGCGTGAGGTCGCCGTTGGAGGGCTGCGGCAGGCCGAGGTCGGTCCCGTACTCCTGGAAGATGTTGATCAGGCTCGCCGGGATCGGCCGCACCTCCGCCCCCACCGAGAAACTGAGCCCGACGGCGTGGCCGGGCGTCGGGTACGGGTCCTGCCCGACGATCAGCACCCGCACGTCGGCGAGGGGCTGCTGGAAGGCGCGCAGGACGTTCGGCCCCGAGGGCAGGTACGTGCGGCCGGCGGCCAGCTCGGCGCGGAGGAAGTCGCCCATGGCGGCGACCCGGCCGGCGACCGGCTCCAGCGCGGTGGCCCAGCCGGGCTCGACGATCTCGTTCAGTGGACGCGGTGCCATGGTCGCCACCCTATCGGCCTACTCGGACAGGCCGTTCACCCGGATGATCATCAAAGCGACCATCGGCCGCACGGCCCCCGGGGAGGACCGCTCAGCCCACCGGCCGCCCGCGCAGCACCACCAGCCGCGGATCGGCGAGCACCCGGACGTCCGCCCGCGGGTCCTCGTCGTACACCACGAAGTCCGCCGACGCCCCCTCCTCCAGGCCCGGTCGGCCGAGCCACCGGCGCGCCCCCCAGGTGGCCGCCGACAGCGCCTCGACGGGAGCGAGCCCGGCCTTGACCAGCTCGGTCACCTCCTCGGCGACCAGCCCGTGGGCGAGCGAACCGCCCGCGTCCGTCCCGACGAAGACCGGGATGCCCGCGTCGTGCGCGGCCCCGACGGTGTCGTAGCGGCGCTCGTGCAGCCGACGCATGTGCGCGGACCAGGCCGGGAACTTGGCCTCGCCACCGGCCGCGAGGGTCGGGAAGGTGGCGATGTTGACGAGGGTCGGGACGATCGCGACGCCGCGCTCGGCGAAGGCCGGGATCAGCTCCTCGGTCAGCCCGGTGGCGTGCTCGACGCAGTCGATCCCGGCCGCCAGCAGGTCCGGCAGCGAATCGGCGGCGA
Organism: Kitasatospora sp. NPDC001603; assembly: GCF_040298365.1. NCBI lineage: Bacteria > Bacillati > Actinomycetota > Actinomycetes > Kitasatosporales > Streptomycetaceae > Kitasatospora > Kitasatospora sp. NPDC001603. The sequence continues at coordinate 116,210 of NZ_JBEPAA010000006.1, read as the reverse complement.
AGCAGTGCGCGGTGACCCGCGCGCCCTCCTCGTGCGCCGCCGCGATCGCCTCGGCCAGCGCGTCGCCGGGCCAGCAGGCGGCGAGGTCGCCGGTGCCGCGGTCGATCCAGTCACCGACCAGCTTGACCCAGCCGTCCCCGCGCCGGGCCTCGGCCCGGACGTAGGCGGCGAGGTCACCGGGCTCGATCTCGTGCGCGTAGTTGCGGATGTAGCGCCGGGTACGGGCGATGTGCCGGCCGGCCCGGATGATCCGGGGCAGGTCGTCCCGGTCGTCGATCCACCGGGTGTCGGCGGCCGAACCGGCGTCGCGGATCAGCAGGGTGCCGGCGTCCCGGTCGGTCACCGCCTGCTTCTCACTGGTCGCGGCGTCGACGGCGCCGTGCGCGTCCAGCCCGACGTGGCAGTGCGCGTCCACCAGCCCGGGCAGCACCCAGCCGGTCACCGTGCGCACGTCCGCGGCGGCCGCCGGGCGGTCGAACGCCACCCGGCCGTCCACCACCCAGAGTTCGTCCCGGACGTCCTCCGGCCCGACCAGCACCCGGCCCCTGACGTGCAGCACCGCACCATCGCTCATGCCCCGCACTCTACCGAGCGGGGTCCCGCCCGGGCAGGGCCTTCCCGGCGCGCGGGGAGGATGAGGCAGACTCGTCCCTGTCCGAACCGCCTCCCCTCCTCCGTCCCGTTCTCCGTTCCGCCCTCCGTCCCGTTCTCCGTCCCGTTCTCCGAAAGGCCGGCCGCCACCGTGAGCCCGTTCCTCGACCTTCCTCCGCTCAGCGCCGCCGACTTCGCGGCGATCGAGGACAAGGTCGCCGCGCTGCTGCACACCTCCGCCGATGTGATCGTCACCCAGGGTGAGGCGCTGCTGCCGCTGGAGGCCGCGATCCGCAGCGCCGCGCGGCCTGGCTCCACCGCGCTGAACATCGTCACCGGCCCGTACGGCCAGACCTTCGGCAACTGGCTGCGCGACTGCGGGGCGACGGTCGTGGACCTCGCGGTGCCGTTCGACACCGCCGTCACCGCCGCGCAGGTCGCCGAGGCGCTGGCGGCCCACCCGGCGATCGACTTCGTCTCGCTGGTCCACGCCGAGGCCGCCACCGGCAACACCAACCCGGTCGCCGAGATCGCCGCCGTGGTCCGCGCGCACGGTGCGCTGCTGATGGTGGACGCCGTCGCCTCGGTGGCCGCCGAACCGCTGCTCACCGATGCCTGGGGCATCGACCTCTGCGTGATCGGCGGGCAGAAGGCGATGGGCGGCCCGGCCGGGGTGTCCGCCGTCTCGGTCTCCGAGCGCGCCTGGGAGCGGATCGCCGCCAACCCGGCCGCGCCGCGCCGCTCCTACCTCTCGCTGCTGGACTGGAAGGAGCGCTGGACGGACGCCGGGCGCACCGCACTCCCGCACGCCCCGGCCCAGTTGGAGATGCTGGCGCTCGGCGCCTGCCTGGACCGGATCGCCGCGGCCGGCCTGCCCGCCGTGATCGCCCGCCACCGCGCCGCCGCCGCGGCGGTCCGGGCGGGCGTCCGCGCCCTGGGCACCGTCGCCCCGTTCGTCCCGGACGACGCCCACGCGGCGCCGGTCGCCACCACCCTGCGCACCCCCGCCGGCCTGTCCGCCGCCGGGCTCGCCGCGGACCTGCTGCGCCTCGACCCGACCCTCCCCGTCCAGCCCGGCGGCGGCGCCCTCGCCGACTCGATGCTGCGGGTCAACCACTACGGCCCGGCGGCCTCGCTCGCCACCGTCCGCGCCTTCCTGACCGCCCTGGCCACCACCCTCGGCGCCGACACCGGGGCCGACACCGACACCGGGGCGGACGCCGGATCCGCCCTCAAGGCGGCCGACGCCGCCTGGGAGAGCGCCGTCGCCGCCGGCTGAGACCGGTCGCCCGACCACGCCGCGAACCCCTCGGGAGCTCTTGTTCCCGAGGGGTTCACCGTGTGGCCACCCAGATCTCACCGTCACCCGGCAGGCTCCCGCACGAGGAGAAGTTGGCTATACAACTTCACCAAGCCATCTGCCGACCAGGAGAGACCCATGGCGCTCCCGACCCACCTGCCGCCGTACTGGCTGCGCGACAACTGCCCCTGCGCCGAGTGCCGGGACGGGCGCAGCGGGCAGAAGCTGTTCCAGATCACCGACCTGCCGGCCGACCTCGCCCTCGCCGCCCACACCGAGGTCGGCGGGAACCTGGAGGTGCTCTGGTCGGACGGCCACCGGTCGCGCTACCCGCTGGAGTGGCTGGCGCGGGACGCCGACGGCGACGGGCGCACCGAGGCGGAGAAGCGGCTCTGGGTCGCGGCCGACTTCCGCCGCGGCATCCCGGAGGCGGCGTGGGAGGCCTACCTGGCCGACCCGGCCGAGCAGGCGGCGGTGCTCGGGGCCGTCCGGCGCTCCGGGTTCGCGGTGCTGCGCGGGGTACCGGCGGTCGAACGGCAGGTGCTCGCGGTGGCCCGCTCCTTCGGCCACGTCCGGGTCACCAACTACGGCGAGCTGTTCGACGTCCGGGTCGAGCCGGACCCGAACAACCTGGCCTTCACCAGCGCCGCGATCGCCCCGCACAGCGACAACCCGTACCGGGACCCGGTGCCCACCCTGCAGCTGCTGCACTGCCTGGAGAACTCCGCGACCGGCGGCGACTCCGGGCTGGTGGACGGCTTCAAGGCGGCGGCGCTGCTGCGCGAGGAGTCCCCGGCGGACTTCGTGGTGCTGACCCGTACCCCGGTCCCCTTCGTGTTCCGCGACCGCGGCACCGAACTGCGCGCCGACCGCCCGCTGATCGAGGTGGACGCGCGCGGCCGGATCCGCGAGGTGCGGTTCAACAACCGGTCGATCAGCACGCTGCGCGGGTCCGCCGAGGAGCTGGACGCCTTCTACGCGGCCTACCGCCGGTTCGCCGCGATCACCCTGCGGCCCGAGCTCCGGCTGGACTTCCGGCTCGACCGGGGCGACTGCCTGATCTTCGACAACGTCCGTCTGCTGCACGCCCGGACGGCCTTCGAGCAGGACGGCTCGCGCCACCTCCAGGGCTGCTACGCGGACCTCGACTCGCTGCACAGCACCCTCGCGGTACTGCACCGGCGCACCGCCGCGCTGGACACGATCGCCGAGCTGTTCGCGGGCGAGGGCGCCGGCGAGTACCTGGGCGAGGCGGTCACCATGGCCGAGCACATGCTGCAGGCCGGGGCGCTGGCGCAGGCCGCCGGGGCCGCGCCGGAGCTGGTCGCGGCCGCGCTGCTGCACGACATCGGGCACTTCTTCGACAAGCACGGCCACGGCGCCTCGCACGGGCGCGACCTGATGGACGGCCAGGACAACCGGCACAGCGACACCGGCGCCGCCTGGCTGGCCCAGTGGTTCGGCCCGCAGGTCACCGAGCCGGTCCGGCTGCACGTGGCCGCCAAGCGCTACCTGTGCACGGCCGAGCCCGGCTACCGCGAGCGGCTCTCCGAGGCCTCGGAGCACACGCTCCGGGTGCAGGGCGGCCCGATGGGCGCGGAGCAGGCCGCCGCCTTCGCGGCCCTGCCCGGCGCGGCCGACGCCGTCGCCGTGCGCCGCTGGGACGAACAGGCCAAGGACCCGGGCGCCGAGACCCCGGGGTTCGAGCACTTCCGCCCGCTGCTGGCCGCCCTCATGCGCTAGGGGGAGTGGAGCGTCGGCCGGTCCGACTCCCCACTCCGGCCCCGGAGTTCAGTCACCCTCCCGGGCGTGCCGCGAAAGGGCCGAGGTGGCCAGCGAGTTGTGGATGCTGAAGGCCACCGTGCCGGGCAGGTAGCGGTCCTGGGACCACTCCACCGGCATCCCGGTCGGGTCGGTGGTCCGGCGCCGCTCGCGCAGCAGCGGGCTGCCCCGGCGGCAGCCGAGCAGCCGGGCGTCCTCCGCGTTGGCGGCGACTATGTCGATGGTGTGGTCGGCGTCCGTGAACAGGATGCCGTGCTCGCGCAGGACTTCGGTGTGCGAGACCACGTCGGTCGGCAGCTGGGCGACGATCTCGCCGACCCGGGGCGGGTAGACCGTCCGCTCCACCATCACCGCCGCGCCGGAGAGCGTGCGCAGCCGGACGGTGGCGTACACCTCGGAGCCGGCCTCCAGGCGCAGCTGCTCGCGCTCGGCAGCGTCGGCCGGCCGGCGCACCAGCGAGTCCAGGATGCCGCCGGGCTCCTCGCCCATCGAGTAGGCCCAGTGCGTGAAGCTCAGCAGTTCGGAGAAGCTCTGCACCCGGGCGGTGCCCAGCACCACCCGCCGGGTGCCGCGCCGGGAGGTGACCAGGCCGTCCGAGCGCAGCACGGCGAGCGCCTGGCGGACGGTGCCGCGGGAGACCCCGTACTGCTCGGCCAGCGTGCCCTCGGCGGGCAGCCGGCCGGCCTCGCCGAACGCGCCGGTGGTGATCGCCTCGCGCAGATCGGCGGCGACCTTGCGGTAGAGCGCACCGGCGGCGCGCTCCTGGCCCGGCGCGGCAGGGGCCACGGGGGCGGCGGGTGCCGCAGGGACCGCGGGGCGGTCGGGCTCCAGTGCCACGTCAGTCAATGTCCCTCCTGGGGCGGTGTCCTGCGCAGCCGTACCGGCCCGGACAGCCCGACTTTATCCCGCTGCGCCTTCGAAGCATCGCATTCGGTCGATCACTCACCGAGGCCCTGATTCGACCGTTCCCGTAGCCGCCCCCGGTTCTGGGCCATCCGTTCACCTTCCCGTCACCGGACTCCGGCGTACTTACCTCCGTCAGGCGAAGTTGGCTAGTCAACTCGGACGGTTCCGAACGACTGATCGCCCGGCCCGCCCTTGTGAAGAAGCACCTCTCAGCGAGACGCACCCCCGCGAAACGCACCCCTCGCAGTACGCCCCTGATCAGGAGACTGACCCGTGACCGTGCACCGTGCCCGCGCCGCCGCCTTCGCGGCCGTACTGACCGCCGCCGCGCTCTCCCTCACCGCCTGCGGCTCCGCCGGTTCGACCGCCCCGAAGTCCGGTGACGCCGCCAAGGCCGGCGCGAAGGACGCCAAGGACGCCACCTCGCTCGCCGACTTCGGCGGTCTGGACGGCCTCGTCGCCGCCGCCAAGAAGGAGGGCAAGCTGCACGTCATCACGCTGCCCAGGGACTGGGCCAACTACGGCAAGATCATGGACTCGTTCAAGGCCAAGTACGGCATCGAGATCGAGGACGAGAACCCGGACGGCTCCAGCCAGGACGAGATCAACGCGATCACCTCCCGCAAGGGCCAGGACCGCGCCCCCGACGTCGTCGACCTCGGCAGCGCGTTCGCGCTCCAGGCGGTCAAGGACGGCCTGCTCGCCCCCTACAAGGTGGCCACCTTCGACAAGGTGCCGGACACCATGAAGGACGCGAACGGCGCCGCCGTCAACGACTACGGCGGCTACGTCTCCATCGGCTGCGACGCCAAGAAGATCCCGAACTGCCCGAAGACCTTCGCGGACCTGCTCAAGCCCGAGTACAAGGGCCAGGTCGCCTTGAACGGCAACCCGACCAAGTCCGGCTCCGCGTTCGGCGGCGTCTACGCGGCCGCGCTCGCCAACGGCGGTTCGCTGGACAACATCCAGCCCGGCATCGACTTCTTCGGGAAGCTGAAGGCCACGGGCAACTTCAACCCCGTCGAGTCCACCCCGGCCACCATCGAGAAGGGCGAGACCCCGATCTCGATCGACTGGTCGTACCTGAACGCCGGCTACACCGACGAGTTCAAGGAGAAGGGCGTCGACTGGAAGGTCTCCGTCCCCTCCGACGGCAGCTACGCCCAGTTCTACAACCAGGCCGTCAACAAGTGGGCCCCGCACCCGGCGGCCGCCCGCCTGTGGCAGGAGTACCTGTTCAGCGCCGAGGGCCAGAACCTCTTCCTCGGCGGCTACGCCACCCCCTCCACCTTCGAGGCCCTGAAGAAGGACGGCACCCTCGACACCGCGGCCGCCGCCAAGCTGCCCGCCGTCGAGAAGCCGTTCACCACCTTCCCGACCCAGGACCAGATCACGGCCGCCAAGAAGGTCGTCACCGAGAACTGGACGAAGGCCATAGCAGGCTGACCCCCGGCCGCAGCAACCCGAAACGGGCTGATCCCACTCATGACCACGGCTCCCGCCCCGGTGCCGACCACCCCCGCCGCCACCGTTCACGGTGGCGGCGCGGGGGCGTCCGCCACCGCTCCCACCCCCACCCCCGCCCGGCCCACCCGCCGGCGCCCGCGCGGCGGCTCCTGGCTCGCCACGGTGCCGCTCTTCCTCTTCTTCCTGATCGGCTTCGGCCTCCCCGCCGTCGCCATCGTGATCGGCGCGTTCACCACCTCCAGCGACGCGGAGGGCGGGGGCGGCCAGTTCACCCTCGACAACATCAGGGACTCCGTCCAGGGCGCGTACTGGACGGCGATGCTCAGCAGCCTCAAGCTGTCCGCGCTGACCGCGCTGCTCGCCACCCTGATCGGCCTGCCGATCGCGCAGGCCGTGGTGACCTCCCGGCAGACCTGGCTGCGCCAGGCGGTGCTGACCGCCTCCGGCGTGCTCGCCAACTTCGGCGGCCTGCCGCTCGCCTTCGCCTTCGTCGCCACCCTCGGCAACGCGGGCGAGGTCACCAAGCTGCTCCACCTGACGGACCACGGCTGGTCGCTCTACTCCTTCACCGGCCTGACCATCGTCTACCTGTACTTCCTCATCCCGCTGATGGTGCTCACCATCACCCCGGCCCTGGACGGCCTGCGGGTGCAGTGGCGCGAGGCGGCCCACAACAACCGGGCCACCACCGTCCAGTACTGGCTGCACGTCGCGCTGCCGATCCTGCTGCCCTCCCTGCTCGGCGGCTTCGTGCTGCTGTTCGGCAGCGCCTTCGCCGCGTACGCCACCGCCGCGGCCATGGTCGGCGCGACCGTGCCGCTGGTCAGCCGCTCGATCGCGGACGCGCTCTCCGGCAACGTGCTGGTCGGCCAGGGCAACCTCGCGCTCGCCCTCAGCCTCAACATGATCGTGGTGGCCGTCCTGGTGATGGCCGTGTACCTCCCCCTCCAGCGCCGGAGTGCCCGATGGCTCAGCTGACCTCCGCCCGCCCCTCCTCGCCGCGCCGCAAGGTGCGCTGGTGGCGCGGCGCCGTCCTGCTGCTCGCGGGCGTCTACTTCGTCGTCCCGCTGGCCGCCGCCGGCTACTTCTCGATCGACGACCCGAAGGGCTACTCCTTCGAGGCGTACACCGGACTGCTCAGCGCCCCCGGCTTCCTGGACAGCCTCTGGCTCACCCTGGGCCTGGCCGTGGTCACCGTCCTGGTGCTGCTGCTCCTGCTGGTACCGGCGCTGATCGCGGTGCGGCTCGGCTCGCCGAGGCTGCGCCCGGTGATCGACGTGCTCTGCACCCTGCCGCTGGTCGTCCCGCCGGTCGCGCTGACCGCCGGCCTGATCGGCGTGCTGCGCTGGGGCCCGGACTACCTGATGGACACGCCGTTCTTCCAGACCTTCGTGTTCATCCAGGACCCGGACTTCCCGCTGGTGCTGGTCATCGCCTACGTGCTGATGTCGCTCCCGCTCGCCTACCGGGCGCTGGACGCCGGTCTGCGCGCGGTGGACCTGCGCACCCTGGTCGAGGCCGCCCGCAACTGCGGCGCGAGCTGGCCGCGCGCGGTGTTCACCGTGGTGCTGCCCAACCTGCGCGGCGCGCTGCTGAACGCCTCCTTCCTCACCCTGGCCCTGGTCCTCGGCGAGTTCACCGCCGCCTCAATCCTCGGCTACCAGCCCTTCCCGGTGTGGATCTACTCGGTCGGCAACAGCCAGGCCCACATGTCGGTCGCGGTCTCCATCCTGAGCCTGCTGATCACCTGGCTGCTGCTGCTCCTGCTGGCCACCGTCGGCCGCGAGCGCCGCCACAAGACCACCACTTCCTGAAGCCCCCCGGAGCGATCCCCATCATGACCACGGTTACCGCCCCCGTCGCCGGCACCCCCCTCGCACCCGGCGGCGCGACCGTCGAATTCCTCGGCCTGCGCCGCTCGTTCGGTGCCACCACCGCGCTGGACGGCCTCGACCTGACCGTCCGGCCCGGCGAGCTCCTCGCCCTGCTCGGCCCGTCCGGCTGCGGCAAGACGACCGCACTGCGCATCCTGGCCGGCTTCGAGCAGCACGACTCCGGCCAGGTGCTGGTGGACGGCGAGGACATCACCCGCATCCCCGCGCACCGGCGCGACGCGGGCATGGTGTTCCAGTCCTACAGCCTGTTCCCGCACCTGACCGCCGCCGACAACGTGGCCTTCGGCATGCGGATGCGCGGCACCGGCAAGGCCGAACGCCGCAGGCGCGCCCAGGAGTTGCTGGAGCTGGTCGGTCTGCCGCAGCACGCCGACCGCTACCCGCACCAGATGTCCGGCGGCCAGCAGCAGCGCATCGCGCTCGCCCGCGCGCTCGCCCTGCGGCCGCGCGTGCTGCTGCTCGACGAACCGCTCTCCGCCCTGGACGCCAAGGTCCGCCTCTCGCTGCGCGAGGAGATCCGCCGCCTCCAGCAGGAGCTGGGGATCACCACCCTGTTCGTCACCCACGACCAGGAGGAGGCGCTCTCGATGGCCGACCGGGTCGCGGTGCTGCGCGCGGGCCGGCTGGAGCAGTGCGCCACACCGTCCGAGCTGTACGCCCGCCCGGCCACCGCCTTCGTCGCCGAGTTCGTCGGCACCATGAGCCGCATCCCCTGCACCCGCACCGCCGACGGCGTCGAGGTGCTCGGCCACCGCCACCCGGTGGACGGGGCCGCGCCGGCGGACGGCTCGCTCGACGTACTGGTCCGGCCGGAGAACGTGTCGCTGGTCCCGGCCCTGAACGGCCAGGCGCTGGTGGTCTCCGCGTCCTTCCTGGGCGCCGTCACCCGCCTCACCGTCCGGCTCGACGACGGCACCGAGGTCAAGGCCGACCTGCCGACCGACGCCGCCGCCCTCCTGCCGGTCGGTTCGCGCGCCGCGCTGTCGCTGCCGGAGCGCCCGGTCCTGGTCGACCGTCGTACGGTCTGACCTGTCCGCTCGTCCGACGAACCACCGAAGGTACCGCCATGCCTGATACCGCACAGCCGGGTTCCGCACAGCCCGATTCCGCACAGCCGGCCCCGGCCCAGCCCGACCCCACGAAGGCCGACCCGGCGAAGCCCGGATCCGCCGCGCCCGCCGCCGTCCTGTTCGACATGGACGGCACCCTCGTCGACACCGAGCACCTCTGGTGGCAGGCCGCCGCCGAACTCGCCGACGAGCTGCGCCACCCGCTCACCGACCAGGACGCGCCCGAGGTGCTCGGCCAGGCCATCGAGCACACCGCCGCCCACCTGCACCGGGTCAGCGGCACCAGCCTCAGCGAGGCCGAACTCGCCGACCGCCTCGGCGAGTCCTTCGCCGGCAAGGTCGCCGCGCAGACCGTCCCGCGGCCGGGGGCGCTCGCCCTGCTCGCCGAGCTCCGGGACGCCCGGGTGCCCACCGCGCTGGTGTCGGCCTCCCCGCGCCGGGTGGTCGACCTCGTGCTGTCCACCATCGGCCGCGACTGGTTCGCCGTGACGCTGGCCGCCGAGGACACCCCGCGCACCAAGCCCGCGCCCGACCCCTACCTCGCCGCCGCCGAGCGGCTGGGCCTCGACCCGGCCGACTGCGTGGCCGTCGAGGACACCCCGACCGGCGTCGCCTCGGCCGCCGCCGCGGGCTGCGCGGTGCTCGCCGTCCCCTCGACCGCCACGCCCATCCCCCGGGGATCGCGCGTCACCCTGCTGGACAGCCTGGTGAACGCCAACCTCGCGCTGCTGGGGAAGCTCGGCGCCGCACCCGCGGTGTGACCGGCCATGCCCTATCTCCTGCTCGCCCTCGCCATCGTCAGTGAGGTCTGCGCCACCAGCGCCCTCAAGCTCACCGAGGGCTTCACCCGCCTCTGGCCGAGCCTCGGCGTCGCCGTCGGCTACGTGCTCTCCTTCGCCCTGCTCGGCAGGGCCCTGAAGCACATACCGGTCTCGGTCGCCTACGCCGTCTGGTCCGGCGCCGGTACGGCCGCCGTGGCGGGCATCGGCGTGATCGCCTTCGGCGAGTCGCTGGGCCGGCTCCAGTGGCTCGGCCTGGCCCTGATCATCGTCGGCGTGGTGGTGCTCAACCTGAAGGGCACCCACTGAGCCGCCCGCCCGCCCCGCGCGCACGGCTCCGGGGCGGGCCCCGGGGCACCTCGCCGTAGCCGCGACACGTGTGCCGGGCGCGCCGGATGCGACTCCCCCGCTCGTCAACGACCAGCAATCGACGGCGAGTTGTCCGCCCTCTCCGACACCGTCCACCCCGCCACCGTGTACGCCTTCGCCGGCCCGCCCTCCACCGTCGCCCCCGGCGTCACCCGTACCCGCACCTGGGACGCCGCCACCACCGACGGCCGGTACGACGTCACCACCCACGGCCCCGACGGCTTCGTCCGCCGCTTCGCCGGCGCCGTCACCGCACCCACCGGCACCCGCTTCACCCAGCGCTCCGCGGGCACCCTGCACTGACCCGCCCCGGCGGAGCGGAGCGCCGGCCCGTCCGGCGCCCCGCTCCCCCGGCGAAGGCGCCCCGCTCCCCCGGGCGAAGGCGCCCCCTATCCTGCGGGGATGATCAAGCCGATAGAACTGGTGATTTTCGACTGCGACGGCGTGCTGGTCGACAGCGAGCGCATCGCGGCCCGCGTCCAGGTCGCCCTGGGCGCGGAGCTGGGCTGGCCGCTCACCGAGGCGGAGGTGGTCGAGCGGTTCATCGGGCGCTCCCACGCCTCGATCGGCGAGCAGGTCGCCGCCCGGCTCGGGGAGGCCACCGCGGCCCTCTGGAGCAGTCGCTTCGAGCAGCTCCACCGCGAGCAGGTGGACGCCGGGCTGGCCCCGGTCGACGGGCTCCCCGAGGCGCTGGCCGCCCTCACCCTGCCGACCTGCGTCGCTTCCAGCGGCTCGCACGAGAAGATGCGTCACACCCTGGGCCGCACCGGCCTCTACGAGCACTTCGCGGGCCGGATCTTCAGTGCCACCGAGGTCGACCGCGGCAAGCCCGCGCCGGACCTCTTCCTGCACGCCGCCCGGCGGTCGGGCGTCGACCCGGCCGCCTGCGCGGTGGTCGAGGACAGCCGTCCCGGTGTCGAGGCCGCCCGCGCCGCCGGCATGCGCGCCTTCGGCTACGCCGGCGGCCTGACCCCCGCCGAGCGGCTCGCGGGCCCCGGCACCGTCGTCTTCCACGACATGCGCGAACTGCCCGGCCTGCTCGCCGCCCACTGAGCCCGGGCCCACCGCGGGACCACCCCGGGGAGAAGCCGGCCGGGCGGGTCGGCGCACCCCGCCCGGCCGTCGCACGCTCAGCCCGCGAGGACGCCCGGCAGGTCGGCGATCGACTTCAGGACGTGCGTCGCGCCGTCGGCCCGCAGCCGGGCCTCGTCGTGGGCGCCGGTCAGCACACCGGCCACCACCGAGGCACCGGCCCGGGTGCCGGTCAGCATGTCGTAGCCGGTGTCCCCGGCGACGGCCATCTGGCGGACGGAGTCGGTGGAGGTCCGCAGCAGGGCGGTGAGCGCCAGGTCCGGGTACGGGCGGCCGCGGCCGGCCTCGGCCGGGCAGAGGGTGAGGTCGGCGATCGACTCCCAGCCGAGTGCCCGCAGGATCCGGTCCTGGGTGGCCCGGGAGAAGCCGGTGGTGAGGACCACCTTGCGGCCCTGGCCCCGGAGTTCGGCGATGGCCTCGGCCGCGCCCGGCAGCGCGGCGCAGTGCCCCGCGTCGACGAGGTCGTGGTAGGCGGCCTCGAAGGCGGTGTTGGCGGCCTGCGCCTTCTCCTCCGCGCCGAACAGGTGGCGGAAGACGGAGATCTTGGACTCGCCCATGGTGAGCCGGACGTGCTCCAGCATGCGGGCGTGCTCGGGGCTGCCGGCCTCGACGCCGAGCGAACCGGCGGCGGCCCGGAAGGCCTGCTCGACCAGGCCGCCGTCGGCGACGGTGGTGCCGGCCATGTCGAGGACGACCAGACGGATGTCAACGGACATGTTCACATTCCTTACAGGTTGGCGAGTTCGGCGGTGGTCTCGGCGATGGCCGGCGAGCAGGTCATGCCGCGGCCACCGGGACCGGTGACCAGCCAGACGGCGTCCCGGACCCGCTCCCGGTGGACCACCCGGGTGGTGTCCACGCACTGCGCGTACACCCCGGCCCAGCGGCGGCGCACCCGGGGCAGCGGCCGGCCGAGCAGCTCCTCGGCCACCCCGACCAGGTGGTCGTACGGGTCCTCGACGACGTCGAAGCCGAACGGGTGGTCGTACTCGTGGGTGTCGCCGATGGTGAGGCCGCCGTCCTTGCGCTGGACCATCAGCAGCTGCATCTTGTGCTCGGCGGCGACCGGCGGCTGCGGCTGCGCGGCCTTCAGCCGCTCCAGCGCGTCACCGGCGAAGGCGGGGTAGTAGCGGAAGCTGTCGCCGTCGGCGACCGAGGTGGTGAGCTCCTCGCCGAGCGGGTCGGTCTGCATCATCTGCAGCCGCACCCTGCGGACGGGCAGCTCGGGCGCCAGCTCGCGCACCAGCCCGCCCAGCCAGGCGCCGGTGCAGAGGATCACCAGGTCACCGGTGTGGACGTCGCCGTGGTCGTCGCGGACGGCGTTCCCACCGATCACCTCGCAGACCTCCCGCCCGGGGAGGAAGGTGTACCGGCCGCCGGCCAGCAGTGCGGCGCGCAGCGCGGGCTGGGCGGTGCGCGGCTCGACGGCGGCGTCCCGGTCGCACCGCAGCGCGCCGAGCAGCTTGCCGCGCAGGGCGGGGTTGGCGGCTCTGGTCTCGGCCGCGTCGAGCAGCCGGTAGCCGCGCGCGGCGGCGTCCGCCCGGGTCAGCGCCTGTTCGGCGACGGCGAGTTCGGCCTCGGTGCGGATCGCGGTGAGCGAGCCGTTGGCCCGGAAGCCGAGCTCGGGCACCCTCGCGCCGATCTCCTCCCACAGTTCGCGGGCCCGCAGCGCGGTGTCCAGTTCCTCACCGCCCGACCGGCCGCTGACCCAGACCAGTCCGAAGTTGCGCACCGAAGCGCCGCGCGCCTCGGACTCGCGCTCCAGGTGGACGACCTCGTGGCCGCGCTCGACGGCCTGCCAGGCGTGCATGCTGCCGAGCACGCCTGCTCCTACGACGATGACTCTCATGCGGCCAGGCTGATGCCGCGAGGTGGCCGAGCGGAGTCCGAACGGCGGCGCGCAGGTGAACCGACCGAAAAGTTGTACAGCCAACACCGCCCGGGCGGGCCGCGCCCCGCCCGGCCGGGCCCGCCGGCGGGGGGCCGGGTCAGCGCACCACGGTCGCCCGCAGGCGGGTGCCCGTCCGAAGGGCCCGCGCCCGGCTCGCACGCTCGCCCCGCCACCCCGGCCGCACAAGGGCCGGGCAGGTCACGGAACCCGGCGCCGCTGGGTCGCCGGTGACGGCCCGCCGTCGGCCGCCGGCGCGGCGTCGCCCGCGCCCAGCAGCGGCCGCAGCGGGCCCCGGCGGGCCCGGTCGATCAGCGGTGCGGCCCGGCCGGCCGCCAGCGCGAGCGCGGCCGCCGCCAGAACGCCGACCAGCGCACCGACCAGTACGTCGTGCGGGTAGTGGACGCCGACCCAGACCCGGGAGGCACCCATCAGCGCGGCAGCGGCCACCGCGAACGCGCCCAGCCGCCGGTCCGCGAACCAGAGCGCGGTCGCGGCGGCGAAGGCGATCACGGTGTGGTTGCTCGGGAAGGACCAGTCACCGGCGCCGGGACAGGTCTCCAGCGTGCCGGGCACACCGAGCTGGGTGCACGGACGCACCTCCTCGACCACGCTCTTGAGCCCGGAGTTGAGGACGAAGGCGACGACCACGATCAGCGGCGAGGCCAGCACCCGCGCCATCACCGCCGGACCGGCGTCGCGCGCCCGCCACCACGCCCGGAGCATGACGACGGCGAACAGCCCCAGCCCCAGGGCGGACCAGATCCGGATCACCTGGTCCAGCCAGGCGGGCGCGGCGTCCGCCCACCCGATCACCCGGCCGTAGAGGCCGCCGTCGATGCCGCTGCCGTCGTAGACGGCCAGCGCGCGGGAGGGCGTCACCGGGCGTCACCGCCACGGCGCCGGGCCCTGCGGGCGCGGAACATTTCCAGAACGATCGGGATCACGGAGACAACTACTACCAGACCGATGATGGGGAGGAGGTAACGGTCGATATCAGGCACCGAGGAGCCGAGCGCGTACCCGGCCAGCACCACGCCGACGGTCCAGACCACGCCGCCCACCACCTGCCAGAGGGTGAACGTGCGCACCGGCACCTCCAGCACGCCGCAGAGCGGGTTGAGCACCGTCCGGACCACCGGGATGAAGCGGCCGAGCACGATCGCCTTGCCGTACCCGTACCTGACGAGCAGTTCCTCGGCCCGCTCGGCCCCGTGCCGCAGGCTCTTCCGCTCGGTCCGCCGCAGCAGCGCGCGGCCACCGCGCCGGCCGATCAGGAAGCCGACCTGGGCGCCGATCAGCGCACCGGCCAGGGCGGCCGGCAGCACCTGGGAGAGCTCCAGCCGCGGACCGTCCGCGCCGCCGGGGGCGCAGAGCAGACCGGCGGTGAACAGCAGCGAGTCGCCGGGCAGGAAGAACCCGACGAGCAGCCCGGTCTCGGCGAAGAGCACGACGGCGATCCCGAGCGCCCCGAAGGCGGCGAGCAGCGACGAGGCGTCCAGCGGGTTCACCGCGAGGGCGTGAACGGCCGGAGTGGCGGACGACTGGAACAAGGCCGGCGGACCTCCCGTACGGGAGGGCGGCGCGGCCGCCCTCGATCGTCTACAGTGCCGTAGACGGTCTACACGACTGTAGACGAATCGGGGAGGAACGGCCGCCATGTCCGACGTACCGCCGGCCCGCCGGCCCGCCGGGGAGCTGGAGGCCGAGGTGCTGGCCGCCCTCTGGGCCGCCCGCGAGCCGCTGACGCCGCAGGACGTCCAGACGGCCCTCGGGCGCGCCCTCGCGCGGACCACCGTCGCCACGATCCTGGCCCGGCTGCACGACAAGGGCACCGTGGAACGCACCCGGGCGGGGCGCGCCTACGCGTACACCCCGACCGTCCAGGACCGGGCCGGGCTCGCCGCCCGCCGGATGCACACCGAGCTGGGGCGGGAGGCGGACCGGTCCACCGTGCTGGCCCGCTTCGTCTCCGACCTCTCCGGCGAGGACGAGCGGCTGCTGCGCGAGCTCCTCGGCGACGGCACCGGCGCCGGCGCCGGGGCCGACACGGGCGGGGGCGGTCCCCCCGACGGGAGCGCGGGCCCGCGGGGCGCCACCGGGCCGGTCACCCCGTGATCCTGACCGTCCGGGTGCCGCTGCCGCTGCCCCTCCTCGCCGTCCGGCCGGCCCGCCGCCCGGCCGACCAGCATGTGGACATGCGCCCCCCGCGCGCCTCCATGCGCCGAGCGCGCACCGAGGCCGCCCGGGAGACCCGCCGCCCGCACGCCCTCGCGCACCACCTCCGCGCCCTCCACCTCCGCGCCCTCCGCGGCCGGGCCCGCGCCCTGCTCCACTCCCCCGGACCACACCGCCCCGGTGGTCGATTTTCGGCCGCGCGGCACTCATAACTTGTTGGCATGTCCACTCTGATACCGGTGACCGGCCCTAGTTGGCCGACCCCGTCCCCAGGACCGGGCGGCCCCCGTACGCTTTCGTCAGCGCGTCGGCCCCGACGCGCCCTCGATCGGCGGCGAGGAGCAAACCGAGTGCGGCAGACCGGACGGCAGAACCGACGGCCAGAGCCCCGAAGTCCGTCGAGCCCGGCGGAGCTCGCCAGGCTGCACGACCGCGCCCTGGCCGAACCCGTCACCCACGGACCGGCCCGGGAGGCCGGCCCGGGAGGCACCGAGCCGCTGCCCGGGCCCCGACCGGAGATCGGCGACTCCTGGGCCCGGCTGCGCCGCCTCGGCCTGGACCCGGACGCCGGCGCCGCCACCGTCCACCTGGGCCCGGCCGAGGTCGAGCACCGCCGCCGCGCCAGCGGCCTCGACATCCTGCTGCCGGTGCTGCGCGACACCCTGCTCGCCCCGGCCGACCACGTCCCGCTGATCCTCGCCATCGCCGATGCCGAGGGCCACATCCTCTGGCAGGAGGGCGAGCGCAGCCTGCGCCGCAGCGCCGACCGGATCGGGTTCCTGACCGGCGCCCGCTGGATCGAGGAGAGCGTCGGCACCAACGGCATCGCCTCCGCCCTGCGCGCCCAGCGGCCGATGCAGGTCCACTCCGCCGAGCACTACCTGCGCAGCCACCACTCCTGGACCTGCGTCGCCGCCCCCGTGCACGACCCGGGCACCGGCCGGCTGGTCGGCGCCATCAACCTCAGCGGCCCGGCCGGCAACGTCCGCCCGTACCTGCTGCAGCTGACCGCCACCGCCGCCCGGCTCGCCGAGACCGAACTGCGCGCCCGCCGCCTGGAGTCGCTGCACCACCTGCGCACCCTGGCCGCCCCGCTCCTGGCCCGGGTGGACGGCCCGGCCCTGGTGGTCGACGCGGCCGGCTGGATCGCCTGCGCGGCCGGCCTGCCGCCACCGGTCCGGCTGCGGCTGCCCGCCGAGGGCTGGAGCCCGGCCGCGGTGCACTGGCTGCCCGGCATCGGCGAGTGCTCCGTCGAGCCGCTCGCCGACGGCTGGCTGGTCCGGCCGCTGGGAGACGAACGGACGGCGGACGGCGCCGCCGCGGTGACCGCCGAACAGGCCGAGGGGGCCCGGCTCCGGCTCGACCTGCGCCGGCCGGACCGCCCCGAGCTGTCGGTGCGCGGCGCCGCCGGCAGCTGGTCGCACGCGCTCAGCCCGCGCCACGCCGAACTGCTGCTGCTGCTCGCCACCGAGCGCTCCGGGCACAGCGCGGCGCAGCTCGCCGACGCGCTCTTCGGCGACCCGGCGCGGACGGTGACGGTCCGCGCCGAACTCTCCCGGCTGCGGCGGTACCTGGGCGGCCTGCTGGCCCACCGGCCGTACCGGTTCGCCGATTCGGTCCTGGTCACCGTGGACGGACCGGACGACCCGTACGACCTGCTGCCGGTCTCCTCCGCGCCGGCCGTGCGCCGGTTGCGGGCGGCTCTGGCCGCGGGCGCCGTCCGGCTGCCGGGCGGTCCCCCGCTGCCGGCCCCGCGCGCCCCGGGCGACGACGTCGCCCCGGCGTCCCGGCCTCAGCCGCCGGCCAGCAACGCGGACAACTGGGCGTCGGTCGGGCCGTAGGCCTGCTCGGCCTCCTCGGAGACCAGCGCGTACGTCCGGTCCAGCCACGCCTGAACCCTGGGCTTGGAGACCTCCAACAGGGCACTGCCGTGGGGGGATTCGAGGGCCAGGTGCAACGTCGAGCCGTGGCACGGACAGTAGGCCGGCCACAGCTTGACGTCGCCCTGGCCGCTCAGCGAGCGCAGGCCGTCGCGCAGCAGATCACGCGAGAACACCCAATCGGCCTCGTCCGGCCGCCCCAGATGGAACGTCAGCAGTACCTCGTACGGACGCTCGGCATCGAACCGGAATCGCGTCCGCACCTCGCCGACGACTTCCTCGCCCAGCGAGATCCGCAGTGTCAGCACCTCCTCCACCGCCGCCGGAGCGGCGGTGGAGCCTGCCTCATCGCCGCCCGTGGGGGTGGCGGCGAGAGGGGCACTGGAGGGTGCTGACAACGGGTCGGACGGCATGACGGGCTCTCCGGGACGGCGTGGGATTCCCCCACCTTGCGCCACCGGAGGCCGGACCGGCAAGGGTTGCAAGGAGGTTGCAATAATCCGCGCACCGACGGCCCGGGCCGCGCAGGGCTTGTCAGACGGACCGTCAACTTCCGCTCAGCGAAAGGCCGTCCACGGATTTCGTCGATCCCGCACGAGGGCTGGCCAGGGCCCGGGCAGCCGCTGGTACGCTCGTCCCCCTGCCGGCGCGGGCTCCTGCGCGTCCACCGGCGGACCCGCACGAGCGACCCCGGCCGAACCCGGGCGAACCGGCGGCAGTCCGCCCATGACGGCGATTCGGGCCTGTCGGCAGCGCATGGGAGAATGCGGCGACTCAGCGACGGCTTCGGGGAGGGAGGGTCGGGTGGCTCTGCGCGAGGAGATCGGGCCGGACGCGCGGCACGAGCGCGACCTGCCGCGCGAGCGGCACGGCCGGCACGGCCGGCCCAAGCCGTTCGGGGGCCGGCTCCGGCTGCCCACCCTGCGGTTCTCCGGCGCCGCGATGGCGATGTCCACCGTGGTCGGCATCAGCATCGCCACCACCTGGCTGCTCCACGAGCAGCAGGGCGTCGGGCGCCGCGCCGGAGTGGCCCAGGTCGGGTCCAGCCCGCCGCCCACCCCCGGCGCCGACCGGGCCGACGCCGCCTCCGCGCCCGACTCCTCGCAGGCGCCGGCCGCGCCGCTGCCGTCCGGGCGCCCCTCCGTCCGCCCCGCCGGCCCCGCCACGTCCGAGTCGCACGCCTCGCACCCGCCCGTCTCCGGCGTCCCGGCACCCCGCTCGCCCGCCCCGGGCTCGGCCGTGCCGCTCGCCGAGGGCCGGACCGGCGGCCGGAGCACCTCCGACACCCCGTCGACCCAGGCCCTCGGCCCCTTCCCGCAGAAAAACGGCCTGACCGCCGCCACCGCGCCGCCGCCCACCGACGGGCCGTCCCACCAGCGGCCCGAGCCCGTGGAGTCCGGCCAACCGCTCGCGGCCCGATCGCCCGAGCCGCCCAAGCCGCTCGCCCCCGCGCCCGGCGCGCCCGGCGCGCCCGGCGTCCGACCGCCCGCCGACCCCACCGACGGCTGGACCGGCCTGCCGCCCGGCGCCCAGGACCCGACCACCGTCCCCAAGGACCCGGCCGGCGGTACCGCCCCGGGCCCGGGCGACCCCGACGGCACGGCCGACCACGCGCTCACCGGCGCCGCACTGGTCCAGTCGCTCGGCCGCGACGGCACCCGGCACGTCCTCACCCTGACCGTCACCGAGCCGCTCACCGCGCTGCAGGCCGAACTCCGGCTCGCGCCGGACGCGGCGGCCCCGGGCGGTCCGGCACCGGACGCCACCGCCGCCACCTCCCCCTCCGGCACCGCCTGGACCGACCTGGCCGGCGCCGTGGTCACCACCCACCACGAACGCGGCACCCTGGTCTACCGCTTCACCACCCCGCCCGGCACCGACGTCACGCCCGGCCGCTACACCTTCGGTGTCCGGCACACCCGCCCGGCCGCGACGCCGGGCACCGAGGCACCCGCCACCGGCGCGCCCACCACCGGCGTCCCCGGTGCCGCGCCCGCACCGGCCGCACCGGGGCGCGGGGAGAGCGCGCCCACCGGCCCCGGCAAGGCCGCCCCGGCCGAGAGCTGGAGCGCCTCGGCGTTCGGCATCCACCACCCGCGGGCCGTCGCCGCGCTGGGAGCGTTCGCCGTCGGACCGAGCTGACCGACCGTCCGACAACCCGACAGGTCACCGCCTTGATCGGGCTCGTCTCGACAACCCCGTTCGTTACTGTGGGTACCACTCGGCACGGCGCCCCGACTCGGGTCCCGCACGCCGTGCCACCGCATCCGAGGAGGAGTTCGTGTCCACGGTCCTGACCCAAGGCGGCAACGCCCCGCTGACCGCCGCGCGGGTGACCGTCGAGGTCACCGCACCCAAGGCGCTGGACGTCTCCGGCCTGCTGCTGACCGAGGCCGGAAAGGTCCGCTCGGACGCCGACTTCGTGTTCTTCAACGCCCCGCACGGCCCCGGTGTCACCCACCGCCCGGCCTCCGGCGGGACCCCGGACGCGATCACCATCGACACCGCCGCCGTCCCGGCCGGCATCACCAAGATCGTCGTCACGGCGAGCCCCGACGAGGCCGGCGCCACCTTCGCCGGCATCGAGCCGACCGCGACGGTCCGGGACGCCGACTCCGGCCAGGTCCTGGTCACCTTCACCCCTCCCCAGCTGGGCCGCGAGACCGCGCTGATCGTGGTCGAGGTCTACCAGCGCGGCGGCGCCTGGAAGGTCCGGGCGGTCGGCCAGGGCTACGCCAACGGCCTGGCCGGCATCGCCACCGACTTCGGCGTCACCGTGGAGGACGAGCCCGCCCCGGCGGCCGCCACCGCCGCCCCGGTCGCCCCGCCGGTCACCGCCCCGGCCCCGGCCCCGGCCCCGGCCCCGGTCGCCCCGCCGCTGCCGCAGAGCGCTCCCCCGATGCCGCCGGCCCCGCCCGCGGCGCCCGCCGCCCCGCCGGCCCTCACCAAGATCACCCTGGACAAGGGCCGGGTGAACCTCACCAAGGGCGGCTCGGTCTCCCTGGAGAAGAACGGCAAGCCCTTCCTCTCCTCCGTCCGAATGGGACTCGGCTGGGAGCCCGCCGGCCGCGGCCGCAACATCGACCTGGACGCCTCCTGCATCGCCTTCGACGCCAAGCGGGAGAAGCTGGACACCGCCTGGTTCATGAAGCTGGGGATCTTCAACGGCGCCGTCGCCCACTCCGGCGACAACCTCACGGGCGCGGGCGGCGGTGACGACGAGTCGATCACCGTCCACCTGGACGGCCTGCCGCCCGAGGTCTGCGGCCTGGTCTTCGTGGTCAACTCCTTCTCCGGCCAGAAGTTCACCGACGTCAAGAACGCCTACTGCCGCCTGGTGGACGCCGGTTCGGACCAGGAGCTGGTCCGTTTCGACCTCACCCAGTCCGAGCCGCACACCGGCGTGGTGATGTGCAAGCTGGTCCGCCAGTACTCCGGCGAGTGGGTGATGACCGCGATCGGCGAGTACGTGGACGCCAAGACCGCCCGCGCCATGGTCAAGCCCGCCGCCTCGATGCTCTGACCCCCCGGGTGCCCGGGCCCACCGCCCGGGCACCCGAAAACCGCTGGCCGGCGGCCGGTCGGCGTGCCATCCTGTCCGGATGTTGATCAGGGAAGCCACCCCCGAGGACTGGCCGTCCATCTGGCCGTTCTTCCACGTCATCGCCGCCGCGGGCGAGACGTTCACCTACCCGCTCGACCTGACCTTCGAGCAGGGCCGTGAGTGGTGGCTCCTCCCCGCCCCGAGCCGCACCGTGGTCGCGGTCGCCGAGGACGGCACCGTCCTCGGCAGCGCCAAGATGAACCGCAACCACCAGGGCAACGGCTCGCACATCGCGAGCGCCAGCTACATGGTCGACCCGGCGCACTCCGGCCGGGGCATCGGGCGCGCGCTCACCGAGTACACCCTGGACTGGGCGCGTGCGGCGGGCTACCGCGCCATGCAGTTCAACGCCGTGGTGGCGAGCAACGAGCGCGCGGTGGGGCTGTACCGGTCGCTCGGCTTCGAGATCCTGGGCACCCTCCCCGAGGGCTTCCGCCACCCCGTCCACGGGTACGTCGGCCTGCACGTCATGCACCGCGCGCTCTGAACTCCGGCCCGCCGCCCGCTACTCCTCGATCGCGCCGCCGACCCGTCGCAGGTGCTGGCGGAAGCTGTACGACGGATCGGCGGCCCGCCGCACCAGGTAGTCGTCGAACGCGGTCTGCCGGCGCAGCGTGTCGCCCGAGCGGATCCGCTCGGCCTGCGCGCGCTCCGTGCGCGCGATCCCGCCCGCCACCTCCAGCACCTCGTCGACCCGGGCGGCCGGCACGAACAGCACGCCGTCGGCGTCCCCGAACACCACGTCCCCGGCGCTCACCAGGTGCGTCCCGAACCGGGCGGTGACCAGCGCCTCCGGCTCCCGCTCGTCGAGCCGCAACGGGCCCAGCGGCAGCGCGCCGTAGCTGAACAGCGGCAGCCCGATCTCCACCAGCTCCGGCGTGTCCCGGTGCAGGCCCCACACCACCACCCCGGCCACCCCGGCGGCCTTCGCCTCCAGCACCGCGAGGTCCCCGACGCAGGCCTCGTCGACCCGCCCGCCGTTGTCGACGACCAGCACGTCCCCGGGCTCGGCCGCGCCGAACGCCTCCAGGAACACGTCCACGCTCCCGTAGTGCCGCACCGGCAGCACCCGCCCCGCGACCCGGCGCCCCGCCACCACCGGCCCGACCCCCGCCGGCGCCACCCGCAACCCCACCCCCACCCGCACGCACGCATCCGCCACCAACGGCGTCGACAACTCCGCGAAGGCCTTCAGCACCTCAACCACCTGCCCAACTCGACGCGACCCGACCACACTTCACCGCCCCCGATCCTAGGCCGCCCCGCCGCCCCCGACGACGGACGGCCCGCACCCCCCTTCCACAAGGGGTGCGGGCCGTCCGTACGGCAGGGCCTCAGCCGCGGGTCGCCATGGCCCGCAGGAAGAAGGTCAGGTTGGCCGGGCGCTCGGCGAGGCGGCGCATGAAGTAGCCGTACCACTCCTCGCCGTACGGCAGGTACACCCGCATGGTGTTGCCCTCGCCGGCCAGGCGCAGCTGCTCCTCGGGGCGGATGCCGAACAGCATCTGGTACTCGAAGGAGTCGCGCTCGCGGCCGTTCCACTGGGCGAGCTGGCCGGCGATCTTGATCATGTTGGGGTCGTGCGAGGCGATCATCGGGTAGCCCTCGCCGGCCATCAGGATCTTCAGCGCGCGGACGTAGGCGAGGTCCACCTCGTGCTTGCCCTGGAAGGCGACCGACTCGGGCTCCTTGTAGGCGCCCTTGCAGAGCCGCACGCGGGAACCGGGGCCGGAGAACTCGCGGCAGTCGGCCTCGGTGCGGCGCAGGTAGGCCTGGAGCACGACGCCCAGCCAGGGGAAGTCGGCCCGCAGCTCCCGCGCGATGGCGAGGGTGGAGTCCGTGGTGGTGTGGTCCTCCATGTCGAGGGTCACCGTGGTGCCCGCGTCGGCGGCCGCCTCGCAGATCCGGCGGGCGTTCTCCAGCGCGATCTTCTCGCCGTCCACCGGCAGGAACTGGCCGACGGCCGACAGCTTCACCGAGACCTCGGCGCCGGCCGCCAGGCCGGTGTCCTTGAGCGCGGCGAGCAGGTGCTCGTACGCCTCGGCGGTCCCGGCGGCCTGGGCGGCGTCCTTGGTGTCCTCACCGAGGTGGTCCAGGGTGACCTTGCGGCCGGTGGCGACCAGGTCGTCGCAGGCGGTGACGGCGTCGTCGAGGGCCTCGCCGGCGACGAACCGCTCGACTATCGCGTGGGTCGGCGGGAACTTCTCGACGACGGTGCGGACCTGCGGGGAGCGGGAGGCCGCGAGAAGGGCGGAACGGAGCATCGTGACTCCTGGAGCTGGTGCTTCTAAGGGTGGCAGAAGGAGGTGGCGGGGGCGGGCGGCCAGGGGGTGGGGCCGCCCGCCCCCGCGGGGACACCCGGCTGCGGGACCGGGCGTCGGCGGGGCACTCAGCCCATGTGCGGGTAGCGGTAGTCGGTCGGCGGGACGAAGGTCTCCTTGACCGAACGGGTCGAGGTCCAGCGCGCCAGGTTCTGCTTGGCGCCGGCCTTGTCGTTGGTCCCGGACGCCCGGCCGCCGCCGAAGGGCTGCTGGCCGACGACCGCGCCGGTCGGCTTGTCGTTGATGTAGAAGTTGCCGGCCGCGAACCGCAGCTTGTGCATCGCGTCCTGGGCGGCCGCGCGGTCCTGGGAGATGATCGAGCCGGTCAGGCCGTAGGGCGACACCGACTCCATCTGGGCCAGCATCTCCTCGTACTTCTCGTCCTCGTAGACGTGGACGGCGAGGATCGGGCCGAAGTACTCGTCCTTGAAGTACTCGCTCGCCGGGTCCGCGCAGACCAGCACGGTCGGGCGGACGAAGTAGCCCACCGAGTCGTCGTACGTGCCGCCGGCCAGCACCTCGACGGAGTCGTCCGCCCGGGCCCGGTCGATCGCGGCCTTGTTCTTGGCGAACGCGCGGTCGTCGATGACGGCCGACATGAAGTTCGACAGGTCGTTGACGTCGCCCATGGTGAGGCCCTCGACCTCGTCGCGGAAGGCGTCCTTGAGGCTGGCCCAGAGCGAGGCCGGGACGTAGGCGCGGGAGAGCGCCGAGCACTTCTGGCCCTGGAACTCGAAGGCGCCGCGGGTCATCGCGGTCTTCAGCACGGCCGGGTCGGCGGACGGGTGGGCGACCAGGAAGTCCTTGCCGCCGGTCTCGCCGACGATCCGCGGGTAGGTGCGGTAGCCGGAGATGTTCTCGCCGACGGTGCGCCACAGGTGCTGGAAGGTCGGGGTGGAGCCGGTGAAGTGGATGCCGGCCAGCGCCGGGTGCTTCAGCGCGACGGCGGAGACGTCCAGGCCGTCGCCGGTCACCATGTTGATGACGCCCTTGGGCAGCCCGGCCTCCTCCAGCAGCTGCATCAGCAGGTGCGCGGAGAACTGCTGGGTCGGGGAGGGCTTCCAGAGCACCACGTTGCCCATCAGCGCCGGCGCGGTCGGCAGGTTGCCGGCGATGGCGGTGAAGTTGAACGGGGTGATCGCGTAGACGAAGCCCTCCAGCGGGCGGTGGTCGCTGCGGTTCCAGACCCCGTCCGAGGAGATCGGCTGCTCGGCCAGGATCTGCCGGGCGAAGTGCACGTTGAAGCGCAGGAAGTCGACCAGCTCGCAGGGGGTGTCGATCTCGGCCTGCTGCGCGGTCTTGGACTGGCCGAGCATGGTGGCCGCGGCCAGCGTCTCGCGCCAGGGGCCGGCCAGCAGGTCGGCGGCCCGGAGGAAGATCGCGGCGCGCGAGTCGAAGGAGAGCGCCTGCCAGGCCGGAGCGGCGGCCAGGGCAGCGTCGATGGCGTCCTGCGCGTCGGCCTGGGTGGCGTTGCGCAGCGTTCCGAGCCTCGCCGCGTGGTTGTGCGGCTGGACGACGTGGATCTCGGTGCCGCCGCCGAGGCGGCGCTCACCGTTGATCGTCATGGTCAGCTGGACCGGCTCCTGGCCGCCCAGCTCCTTCAGCTTGGCCTCCAGGCGGGCCCGTTCGGGGCTGCCGGGGGCGTAGCTGTGGACCGGCTCGTTCACCGGCGCGGGGACCTGGGTCACAGCATCCATGAGCGCACGCTCTCCTTCGGTTCATGCGGGGGATGCCGACGCGGGTCGCACGTCGGCCACAGGACGAACGCTATTCCTGCACCGGGCTCCACTTGATTGGCCGGGCGGCTAAAGTCCCCCGTACGGCGTTGTCCGGCCCGACGAAGGGGTCACGGCGCGGTCACGGCCACCGCCGGGCGGGCCACCGGACCCGCCGGCCGCCGGCCGGGCCGCTCGCCCACTCCCGAGGCCTGTCCGCCCCGCTAAAATCGGCGGTACGCGATGGTCCGTTCGCACGATGCTCGACGGTCCGTTCGCACCATTCGCACTGATCCGCCCCGGTTCGCACGAGCGTGAAGGAGCCTCCGGTGTCGCAGCCCGCCGGCCTCCCGCTCCGTCAGCTGCTGATGTCCCTCGGCGAACCGCTGGTCGAGCTCCAGGCCGCCCCGCTGGGCCTGGACGTCGCGGTGCGCGACGTCGCGATCCTCGACCCGGAGGACCCTCCCACCGCCGCTCCCGGCGAACTCGTGCTCGCCATCGGTGCCCGGGGCCGGGCCGCGCTCCCCGCGCTGCGCGCGGCCGGCCGGGCCGGCGCCGCCGCGGTCGCGGTGAAGCTGGACGGCCCCGGCCAGGCCGACGCGCTGCGGGAGGCGGCCACCGAGGCGGGGGTGGCGCTGCTCTCGGTCCGCCGGGAGACCCGGTGGGAGCACCTGGACTCGCTCGCCCGGGCGATCATCGCCGGCCCGGACACCGCGGACGCCGCGGGCGCCCCCGAGCACAACGCGGGCGACCTCTTCTCGCTCGCCCAGACCGTCGCCGTGCTCACCCACGGCATCGTCTCGATCGAGGACACCTCCAGCCGGGTGCTGGCCTACTCCCGCTCCTCGGACTCCGACGAGGTGGACGACCTGCGCCGGCTCTCCATCCTCGGCTGGCAGGGCCCCGAGCCCTACCTCTCCAAGCTGCGCGAGTGGGGGATCTTCCAGCACCTGCGCACCTCGGACTCGGCCATCGCGGTGGACCCGCACCCGGAGCTGGGCCTGCGCCGGCGTCTGGCGATCGGCATCCGGACCGGCGCCCAGCCGCTCGGGACGATCTGGGTGCAGGAGGGCGCCCAGCCGCTGGCGCCGCTCGCCGAGCAGGCGCTGGTCGGCGCGGCCCGGGTGGCGGCGGCGCAGCTGGTCCGGCGGCGGCGGGAGCTGTCGGCGGACGTCCGGCTGACCCGCACCCTGCTCACCGGCCTGCTGGAGGGCTCGACCGGGCCGCAGTCGCTCGCCACCCATCTGGGCCTGGACCTGCGCCGGCCCGCCACCGTGCTGGCGTACAGCGCGCCGACCACCGAGGCGCTGACCCGCGCCGAGGTGACCGGCCTGATCTCGGTGCACACCGCCGCCCGCCACCGCAGCGCGCTGCTCGCCCCGATCGAGTCCCGGGTCTACGTGCTGCTGCCCGAGCTGCCGGCCGGCCTGCCGATGACGACGGTCCGCGACTGGGCGCTGGAGGTGGTGGAGGCGGCCCGGGACCACCTGGGCGTCCCGCTGCGGGCGGCGATCGGCTCCACGGTGGACGGCCTGGCCCAGGTGCCCGACTCCCGGGCGCAGGCGGACCGGATCCTGGACGCCATGGGCCGGGGCGGGGTGGACCTGGAGGTCGCCGCACTGATCGACGTCCAGGCGGAGGTCCTGGTCAGCGAGATGCTGGCCCTGCTGCAGGAGCGCTCGGGCCTGCGCGACCCGCGGCTGACCGCCCTGACCGCGTACGACCGCCGGCACGGCACCCGGCTCGCCGAGTCGGTGCTGGCCTGGCTGGACGCGCTGGGCGAGGTCCGGGTCGCGGCGGACGCCCTGCACATCCACCCCAACACCCTGCGGTACCGGGTGCGCCGGGCCGAGCAGCTCACCGGTGTCGACCTCGCGCAGCCGCAGCAGCGCCTGCTGGCCATGCTCCAGCTGCGCCTGCCGGAGGAGTGACGCCCGCGTCCCGGCACGACGCCCGCCTCCGGGGGCCCGGGCAAGCCGGACCGGGACAACACGATCGGGAAAGCACGATCGGGAAAGCCGGGAGGGCCCGCCGGAGCGGGCCCTCCCGGCCTCAGCCTGATCAGGCGCCGTAGCCCTGACCGCGCTTGTGCTCGTTCAGGCGGTGCCACGGGCCGGTGATGGCCAGCTGGATGCCCGGGGTCTGGATGTTGGCGAACAGCGTCTTGCCGTCGTCCGAGAAGGTGACGCCGGTGAACTCGCTGAACTCCGGCTTGTCGGCGGAGCCGATGTTGAGCTCGTTGCGGGCGATCGGGTAGGTCAGCCCGTCCTCGGTGGCACCGAACAGGTGCGAGACGCCCTCGCCGTCCTCGGCGATCACGATGCCGCCGTACGGCGAGACGGTGATGTTGTCCGGGCCGTCGAAGTTGTCGTGGTCGCCCCAGACGTCGGTGTTGACGCCGAGCAGCACCTTCAGGGTGATGGTGCGGCGGACGGGGTTGAAGAACCAGACCTGGCCGTCGTGCTGGAGCGGGCTCTCCGAGCGGGCGAAGCTGGAGACGAAGTAGAAGCCGCCGTCACCCCACCACATGCCCTCCAGCTTGCGGGCGCGGGTGACCTCGCCGTCCTTGAACTGCTTGCGGACGGAGACGGTCCTGGCGTCGCGGTCCTGGACCTTGACCCAGTCCACGCCGTAGGTGGTGCCGACCTTGGTGGCGCGCGACAGGTCGTCGATGAACTTGCCCTGCGCGTCGAAGACCTTGAAGGCCTCCAGCGTGCCGGCGTCGTCGGCGAGCTTGCGCAGCTGGTAGCGGCCGTGCTTGAAGCCGGCCGGCGGGGTCCAGCGGAACAGCAGCCCGTTGGGGTTCGAGGCGTCCTCGGTCAGGTAGACGTGGCCGCGCTTCGGGTCCACCACGACGGCCTCGTGCGCGTAACGGCCGAAGGCCTTCACGGGCTTGGGGTCGAGGTTGTACTCGTCGTCGAACGGGTCGACCTCGAAGATGTAGCCGTGGTCCTTGGTGAAGCCGTTCTTGCCGGCCCTGTCCTCGGTCTCCTCGCCGGACAGCCAGGTGCCCCACGGGCTCACGCCACCGGCGCAGTTGGTGGCGGTGCCGGCGATGCCGACCCACTGCTCGACCGTGCCGTTGCGCTTGGCGTGCACGATGGTGCAGCCGCCGGCCGCGCCCGGGTCGTAGACGTGGCCCTCGGTCAGCGGCACCGGGTACGCCCAGCCGGAGCGGGCGCCGCTCAGCTCGTGGTTGACGACCAGCAGGTTGCCGCCGCGCTCGTCCTCGAAGGCGGAGGTGCCGTCGTGGTTGCTGGGCGTGAACTCGCCGGTGCGCAGCTTGGTGACGCCCGCGCGGTTCACCACCTTGTAGCTGAAGCCCTTGGGCAGTGCGAGCAGGTTCTCCGGGTCCTTGACCAGCGCGCCGTAGCCGACCGCGGCACGCTCGGCGTCGGCGGTCGCGGCGTCCCGCACCTCGCCGCCGACCGGGGCGGCGATCGCGCCCGGGGCGCTGGCCAGCGCCTCGGCGCTACCGGCGATCAGCACGCCGGCCCCGACGAGGGTGGAACGGTTGACGAAGTCCCGACGGGACAGCGACATGTGAGTCACTCCTGAGAGGTGGGGCGCCGACCGGAGCGGAGCCCGGTACGAGGCGTGCGAGGTGTCGAGGTAGCTCGTCGACGCCTGCAGACTCCGCCGGTGTGATGAACGCCCGGTGAAGCGGACACCGCGTCCGGGTGTTCATTTGCCGACCGTATTCGAATCCATGACCCGTTCTTTGCCCCGTGCACCGCAGGTCACGGCCGCGCCGCAGAACAGAACCGCGGAACAGCGCCACCGAACAGCCACGGAACAGCGCCATCGAACAGCCGCGGAAACGGAGCCGGAGAACAGGCGCGGAACGGAGCGGCACCCCGCACGACGGTCCGTCGGCGGCGCTCACCGCCCCGCGCGGGCCGCCCGCCACTGCTCCCAGGCCGCGAGCCAGAGCTGCTCGCCGATCCGCTCCTCCTCCCAGCCGTCGCCCGCCGCGCCGGCACCGTCCGCCCGGTCCCGCCAGAGCTGCTCCCAGGCACGCTGCGCGGGCAGGCTCGCCACCTCGCTGGCGAAGACCGTGTAGCGGATGACCTCCTCGACCGCGGCCACCCCCTCCACCGTGCCGACCACCCACTGGGTCTGCCGGGACAGCCGGTTGAGGTGGTTGACCATCGCCGTGACCGCCGCGACCGCCTCCTCCCGGCTCTCCGAGCCGAGCCGCATCTGCTGGCGGACCGCGGCCTCCCAGCGCAGCGCGCCGGTCTCGCCGCGCAGCCCGCGCGGCAGCCGCGGCGTGCGCCCGGCCCGGACCTGCGCCTCGATCGCCGCGGACTCGGCGATGCCGTGCTCGATCACCGCCCGGTGCGCCTCCAGCCCGACCGTCGGCGGGAGTTCGCGCTCCTCGACCGGGACGTACCGGGCCCGGCGGGCGGCGAGGCCGCGCAGCAGCGCAGTCCGGCCGCGCAGATGCCGCTCGACGTCCTGGATCGGGGCCAGTTCGAGGCTGCCCGGCACCACGCCGCGCCCGCAGACCGTGACGGTCAGCCCGTCCACCCGGAACCGGCCCGCCCAGACCGGGCCGGCACCGGGGGTGGCGCCGCGGCCGGGCAGCGGGGCGTCCGGCCGGTCCCAGGGGTCGCGCAGGTCCTCGTGGACCTCCACCGCGCACGGCTCGCCGTCCACGGTGATCCACTCACGCAGCGCCCGGACCCGGCCGGGGCAGTCGCCCTCGTCGACGCCGAGCTGCTCGTAGACCCGGTCGCGCTCGTCCTCGACCACGTCCTCCAGCTCGGGCAGCGCGCCCGGCCGGTCGGCCCCGGGACGGTAGGTGCGCACGGTGACGTACGGGCCGTCGGCGGAGGTCCAGTCGCCGGAGCAGACCTCGACCCAGGACAGCCGGCCGTCACAGGTCTCGAACGCGGTCAGCGCGTCACCGCCCGGGTCGGCGCCGCGCACGACGCCGTACACCGGGAAGCCGGCCGCGGCCAGGGTGCGGCGGGAGAACTCCTCCTGGTCGGTGAAGCGGTCCTCCGGTCCGCACGGGTCCATCCACCGCGCGCCGTCCCCCCGGAGACCGTCCTGCCTGCCACCGCTCTCCCGCGTCATCCCGCGCCGCACCCCCGTGTCCTCGCCGCCCGCACACCGCCTGCGGGACACGATACGTGGCCCGACCTGCCGGGTCATCAGCTCCTTTGCCCCGCCGGACGGATCGCCACCCGCGCCGTCGTGTCAGGACGCGCGTTTGTCAGTGCCGCTTCCTACGCTGTCGGGCATGACAGCAACCCAGGACTTTCCCGCCCGCATCAGCATCGTCACCCTCGGGGTGACCGATCTCGACCGCAGCGCCCGGTTCTACGAGGACCTCGGGTGGCGCCGTTCGTCGGTCTCCAGCCCGGAGATCGTCTGGTTCCGCACCGCCGACTCGGTGCTGGGCCTCTTCCCGACCGACGAGCTGGCCGCCGACGCCGGGGTCCCCGCCCTCGGCGAGCCGTCGTTCCGGGGCGTCACCCTCGCGGTGAACCTGGAGTCGACCGAGCGCGTGGACGCCGCCCTGCGGACGGCCGTCGAGGCGGGCGCCACGGTGGTCAAGCCCCCGACCGCGACCAGCTGGGGCGGCTACTCGGGCTACTTCGAGGACCCGGACGGCCACCTGTGGGAGCTGGCCCACAACCCGTTCTTCCCGTTCACCGCGGAGGGCTCACTGGACCTGCCGTGACCGGCCGGGCATCCCGCCCCGGCCGGCCCGGCCCCGCACGCCCCCTGGGCCCTCAGCTCTTCGAACGCGCCTTGAAGGCCGCCTTGCGGGCCTCCTTGGCCACCGTCCGGTCGAGGTGCAGCTCGCCGACCGCCTCCAGCACGTCCGCCGTGTAGGGGTGGTCGACCCGCCAGAGCTCGCCGAAGTAGCTCGCCGGGTTGCCGGTCACCGGCAGGTCGGCGATCAGCTCGCGAAGCAGTTCGGCGTCGCCGCCGGTGTCGAGCAGCTGGGCGGCGAAGGTGTCGATCACCGTCCACAGCGCCATCCCCCGCTCCGGCGCGGGCACATCGGTGGCGCCGAGATCCACCAGCCAGGCCCGCGCGGCCCCGCCCAGCTCCGGGTCGTCCAGCACCTCCCGGACGGCGGGCTCGGCGGGCCGGCCGATCATGCCCAGCGCCAGCCGGCTGAGCATCCGGCGCATCGGGGCGTACGCGTCGTTGCCGCGCGACGCCGCGAGCAGCTCGCGGGCCGCGTCCACCGGCTCCCGGCCGGTCACCCAGACCTGCAGCTCCTCCTCGGGCAGCACGTTGGCGGCCTCGCAGATCCCGCGCAGCAGCTCGGCGGCGTCCCCCTGGGCCAGCTCGCCGACCAGCGGCGCGTCGTAGCCGTCCTCCAGCAGCCACTGCCGGATGCCGTACTGGCCGAGCGGGGTGAGCCGGACCAGGCCGAAGCGGGCCGACTCCTCCTCGTCCAGCGGCTCGTCGCCGACCCCGCCGCCGAGGGGCTCCTGCCCCTCCTCCTCGTCGAACAGCTCCGGGTCGATCGGGCGGTAGTCCAGCACGCCGAGTTCGGCGAGGTCGTTCAGCATCGGGTCCAGCGCGACCATCACATCGGTGATGTCGCCGAGCAGCTCCTCGCTCGGCTCCTCGCCCTCCGGGACGACCAGCAGCGCGGCCAGCACGCCCAGCGGCACGGTCTCGGTGCCCGGGTCGGCGAAGGCGGTCGTCTCGTAGAGCACCTGGAGCGCCTCGTCGAGCAGCTCGGCGGCCTCCTCCCGGGCCTCCTCGACCCGCGCCAGCCGCTCCTCGTCGTCGTCATCCTCCGACTCCGGCTCCGGCTCCGCCGCGGCCCCGGCGCGCTCGGCCGCCTCCTCGGCGGCCTCCTCCTCCGGCAGCGAGTCGGCCTCCACGGCCAGCTCCCGGACGATCCCGGCGGCGGTCAGCCAGAGCTCCAGGACGGTCTCCGCGTCCCCCCGCTCGGCCGGCTCCAGGTCCGGCCCGGGAATGGCCACGTGCTCACCGGCGGCGGTGGTGCCGATCTCGATGAGGTCCAGGTCGCAGGCCAGCGACCAGGCCCGCATCGCCTCGACCACGGCCTCCTCCGGCGCCTCCCCCTGCTCGGGCGCGAGGCCGAGCAGCCGGGCGGCGGGCGCCCGGTCCGGACCGGTGAGGTCGCCGAACTCGTCCACCTCCCGGTGCGGGGCCGTCCAGCGGGCCAGCTTCAGCGCGTACCCGAACATCGGCACGGCCTTCGCCTGGTCGGCCAGCTCGGACTCGGCCGGCAGCCGGACCGGCGGCACCAGCACGGCGGCGTCGTCCAGGTCTTCGTCGTCCAGCCCGTGCGCGGCGAACGCCCCATAGAGGTCCTGCAGCTCCAGGTCGGCGGGCAGCACAGCGCCGACCGCCCCCTCGTCCGGCGCACCCGCCGACGAAGCCCCAGCGTTCTTACGACGTCGTCCGGCCATTGTCGCGCGTTCTCCCTACAGCCAGCGGTCGGCCGATCCGTTCCGGCCGCAGTGGATCAGCTCCCTGTGCCGGTCCACTACCTCAGCGTATAGGCCGGGCACCCCCGATGCCCGGCCTCCAGGGGCGCGCGCCGCAACCGTGCGCCCACCCCTTATCCTTCGAATCGGCACCGTGCACACCCCGCGCGGGCCACCGGGCAACGAAGCCCCTCCACCCTCCTCGCCCGGCTCCGGGACGGAGGGTCCCATGCTCACCCGCTCCACCAGGAAGTCCCCGCACCGAGGCCACCACCACAGCGCCACCGGACGGGCGCGCCGGCACACCCCGCCGACCTTGGTGGCGCCCGGCCACAGGAGACCCCTGCCATGGCGGACCTCTCCCCTGCCGGCTCCGGCCTGCGCACCGCGCAGTTCGACGGACGCCGACTGTCGGAGGCCCTGCTTCCCCTGGAGCTCGCCCCGCGCGCCCAGCTCCAGCTCGCCGCGATCAGCCGATGGAACGCGCTCCGCGGCGTCCGCGTCGGCCTCGTCGCCGGCGCCCTCCTCCTCATGCTGATCGGTGCCAACCTGGCCACGCCGATCTACCCGCTGCTCCAGCAGCGGCTCTCGCTGACCGCGCTCGACACCACGATCCTCTTCACGGTGTACGTGTTCGCGCTGGTCCCGGTGCTCGCCGCGGTCGGCCACTGGTCCGACCACCTCGGCCGGCGCGCGCTGATCCTGCCCGCCGTGGCCCTGGCCGCCGCCGGGGACGTCGTCTTCGCCACCTCGGGCAGCTTCTGGCAGCTCGCCCTCGGCCGCGCCGTCCAGGGCGTCGCGGTGGGCCTGTCCACCGGCGCCGCCGGAGCCGCCCTCGGCGACCTGCTGCCCGACCACCCCACGCTGGCGGCCAAGCTCACCCTGGCCTGTTCGGCGGGCGGCGTGGCGATCGGCCCGGTGGTCGGCGCCCTGCTGGCCGGCGGCTCCGACCCGCTGATGACGCCCTTCCTGCTGCACGCCGTCGCCCTGCTCGCGCTCTGCGTGCCGCTCGCCCTGGTCCACCCCCGGATGCCCGGCCGCAGCCGCCCGCCGGCCTCCCCGCCGCGCATCACCACCCCGGCGCACCTGCGCCCCCAGCGCCTCGCCCTGCCGTCCACCGGCCGCCGGGCGTTCCTGCTGGCCTCGGCCGCCGGGTTCATCTCCTACGCGGTCTTCGGCGTCTACCTCAGCCTGGCCCCGGCCTTCTCCGCCAAGCTGCTGCACACCGACTCCCGGCTGACCGGCGCCGTGGTGGCCGCGCTGCTGCTCGGCTCCTCCGCCGTGGCCCAGCTGCTCGTCCCGCCGACCGCCGACCGGCTGGTCATCGCCCTCGGCATGACCGGTCTGGCGACCGGCCTCGGCCTGGTCGTCACCGCCCAGTACACCGGCACACCGGCGCTGCTGTTCATCGGCAGCGTCCTCGGCGGCTCCTGCCAGGGGGTCGCCTTCCGCTCGCTGTTCACCGGCGCGGTGGCCGCGATGAACCCGGAACGCCGGGGCTCCGAGCTCAGCTCCCTCTGGGTCATCGTCTACCTCGGCAGCTCGCTGCCGATCGTCGGCGTCGGCGCCCTCGTCCAGCGCTACGGCCTGCTCCCGGCCACCAGCGGCTTCGTCGGCCTCGCCGCCGTCCTCTGCGTCGCCCTGGCCGTCGCCGTCGCCCGCCGGCCCCGCACCGCCTGACCGACGGGAACGCCGCTGCCCGGTACGGATCCCGTACCGGGCAGCGGCCTTCCCGGACCTACTCCGCCCAGGGCTTCCAGGTCTCCGTGGAGACCTCGAACCCGAACGGCTCCGGCAGCCGCAGCGGCTCACCGAACTTCCACTCGCCGAGCACCCGGTAGCTCCCCTCGCCCCGGTCCGGCTCACCGAACAGGGTGATGCCGGGCTGCCGCGGGTCACGGTCGACCAGGAGGTAGTACGGCACGCCGGTCCGCGCGCACCCGCTCCACTTGGTGGGCTTGAGCCGACGGCCGAGCAGCGGACGGCGGTCGTCGCGGGCGTTGGACGGCGAGGTCACCTCGATCGCCAGGTCGAGGTCCTGCGGCTGCAGGAAGAGCACGTCCTCCGCCCTGCTCCTGGCATCGGTGTCCTGGTGGACGACCACCATGTCGGGGACGTAGCCGTCGCCGATCTCCACCAGGTCGAGGTTGACGGTTTGCACGGCCCGCCAGGGGAAGGCCGCATCCAGCACTCTGGCGGACAGCACCGCCTCCTGGATGTCCGTAAGAATCCCCGCGTGCAGGTACACAGGGGCCGGTGACACGACGAACTCCCCTCCGATCACCTCGACCCGTGTGCCGTCGTCCGGGATGCGCAGGTACGCCTCCAGCTCTCCCCGGACCCACATGGCATACGGCGAGGCGGGCAACGTCCAGTGCCCGATCGCTTCCACAGCCATCCCGTCGCTCCCTTCGCGGTCGCGGCACCAGCGTGGCCGCCCGCTCGCAGATATACCACTGCCGCGCGAATGATTCCCCCGAAGGAGAGACTCGCGCGGCAGCGGGTTGACGCAGGACGTCCGTCAGACGTTGAAGCCGAGGGCGCGGAGCTGCTCGCGGCCGTCGTCGGTGATCTTGTCCGGGCCCCACGGCGGCATCCAGACCCAGTTGATGCGCAGGTCCTGGACGAGGCCGTCGGTGGCGGTCTTCGCCTGGTCCTCGATGACGTCGGTCAGCGGGCAGGCCGCCGAGGTGAGCGTCATGTCGATGGTGGCCACGTCGGACTCGTCGATGTGGATGCCGTAGATCAGGCCCAGGTTGACGACGTCGATGCCCAGCTCGGGGTCGACGACGTCCATCAGGGCCTCGGTCAGGTCCTCGACGGAGACGGTGCCGGCGGTGGTGCCGACGATGACGGTCGGACCCTCCTCAGCGGAAGGGGCGGGCGTCTCGGTGTCACTCATGTGTCTGTCCTCCTCTTCTGCTTCAGTCGTTCAGGTCGTGCACGGCGGGCTGCTCGGCCAGGGCCTTGGCGGTGGCGTCCTTCCAGGCCATCCAGCTGAGCAGCGCGCACTTGACCCGGGCCGGGTACTTGGAGACGCCGGCGAACGCGACCGCGTCCTCCAGCACCTCCTCGTCCCCCTCGCCCTGGCCCTTGCTCTGCATCAGCTCCAGGAAGGCCTCCTGGACGGCCTGCGCCTCGCCGACGGTCTTGCCGACCACCAGGTCGTTCAGCACCGAGGCGCTGGCCTGGCTGATGGAACAGCCCTGCGACTCGTACGAGACGTCCACGACCGTGGCCCCGTCGAGCCGCACCCGCAGGGTGATCTCGTCCCCGCAGGTCGGGTTGACGTGGTGCACCTCGGCGTCGCCGTCCCGCAGCCCCTTGCCGTGCGGGTTGCGGTAGTGGTCCAGGATGATGTCCTGGTACATCGAGTCGAGCTTCATGTCGTGGGCCGTCCCGTCAGCCGAAGAAGTTCCGGACGTGGTGCAGGCCGTCGATCAGGGCGTCGACCTCGCCCGGCGTCGAGTACAGGTAGAACGACGCCCGCGTGGTCGCGGGAATTCCGTACCGCAGGCAGACCGGCCGCGCGCAGTGGTGGCCGACGCGCACGGCGATGCCCTGCTCGTCGAGCACCTGGCCCACGTCGTGCGGGTGGATGTCGCCCAGCGTGAAGGAGATCGCGGCGCCCCGGTCCACGGCCGTGCGCGGACCGATGATCCGCAGGTCCGGGACCTCCAGCAGCCGCTCCACCGCGTACGCGGTGATGGCGTGCTCGTGCGCGGCGATCCGGTCCATGCCGATGTTCGACAGGTAGTCGATGGCCGCGCCGAGCCCGACCGCCTGGGCGATCGGCGGGGTGCCGGCCTCGAACTTGTGCGGCGCCGGGGCGTAGGTGGACGAGCCCATGGTGACGGTCTCGATCATCTCGCCGCCGCCGAGGAACGGCGGGAGGTCCTCCAGCAGCTCCTGGCGGCCCCAGAGCACGCCGATGCCGGTCGGGGCGAGCATCTTGTGGCCGGTGAAGGCGACGAAGTCGGCCTCCAGCGCCTGCACGTCCAGCACCATGTGCGGCGCGGCCTGCGAGGCGTCGATGACGACCAGCGCACCGACGTCCTGGGCCTTGCGCACGATGGCCTCGACCGGGTTCACCGTGCCGAGCAGGTTGGAGACCAGGGTGAACGAGACGACCTTGGTCCTCTCGGTGATCAGCTCGTCGATGTTGGACAGGTCGAGCCGGCCCTCGTCGGTCAGCCCGAACCACTTCAGCTTCGCGCCGGTGCGCTGCGAGAGCAGCTGCCACGGGACGATGTTGGAGTGGTGCTCCATCTCCGTGATGACGATCTCGGAGTCGGCGTCCACCCGGTACGGCTCGTCCGCCCAGGTCAGCATGTTGGCGACCAGGTTGAGCGACTCCGAGGCGTTCTTGGTGAAGACCACCTCGTTGCGGCTCGGCGCGTTGACGAAGGCCGCGACCTTGTCACGGGCGCCCTCGTACAGCGCCGTGGCCTCCTCGGCGAGGACGTGGACGCCGCGGTGCACGTTGGCGTTGTGCCGCTCGTAGTAGGCGTTCAGCGCCTCCAGCACCTGGCGCGGCTTCTGCGAGGTGGCGGCGTTGTCCAGGTAGACCAGGGGCTTGTCGTCGTGCAGCAGGCGCTGCAGGACGGGGAAGTCCTTGCGGATCGCGTCGGTGTCGAGCAGACCCGGCAGGCCCGTGGCGGGGCCACTCGTCTCGGGGGTATGGATCACTCGGAAGCGCCACCCTTCACGTAGGACTCGTAGCCCTCTTCCTCCAGCTTGTCGGCGAGCTCGGCGCCGCCGGACTCGACGATGCGGCCGGCCGAGAAGACGTGGACGTGGTCGGGCTTGATGTAGCGCAGGATGCGGGTGTAGTGGGTCACCAGCAGGGTGCCGACCTCGCCGGTCGAGCGGACCCGGTTGATGCCCTCGGAGACGACCCGCAGCGCGTCGACGTCCAGACCGGAGTCGGTCTCGTCGAGGATCGCGATCTTCGGCTTGAGGAGCTCCAGCTGGAGGATCTCGTGGCGCTTCTTCTCACCGCCGGAGAAGCCCTCGTTGACGTTGCGCTCGGCGAAGGCCGGGTCCATCTGGAGGGCCGCCATCGCCGCCTTGACCTCCTTGACCCAGAGCCGCAGCTTCGGGGCCTCGCCGCGGACGGCGGTGGCGGCGGTGCGCAGGAAGTTGGAGACCGAGACGCCGGGGACCTCGACCGGGTACTGCATGGCCAGGAAGACACCGGCCCGGGCCCGCTCGTCGACGGACATCTCCAGGACGTCCTCGCCGTCCAGCAGCACCGAGCCACTGGTGACGGTGTACTTGGGGTGTCCCGCCAGCGAGTACGCCAGGGTCGACTTGCCGGAGCCGTTCGGACCCATGATCGCGTGGGTCTCGCCCTGCTTCACGGTCAGGTCGACGCCCTTCAGGATCTCCCGGGGGCCGTTCTCCGCCTCGACGGTGACGTGCAGGTCGCGGATTTCAAGGGTTGCCATATGTACTCAGGACTCCTGGTTGACGGAGACGAGCACATCGTCCCCTTCGATCTTTACGGGGTAGACAGCGACCGGCTTGGTGGCGGGCAGTCCGGAGGGCTTGCCGGTGCGCAGGTCGAAGCTGGAGCCGTGCAGCCAGCACTCGATCATGCAGTCCTCGACCTCGCCCTCGGACAGCGAGACGTTCGCGTGCGAGCAGGTGTCGTTGATCGCGAACACCCCCTCGTCGGTGCGGACGACGGAGACGGGCACGCCGTTGAGGTCGACGCGCCGGGGCACGTCCTCCTGGAGCTCGCTCAGCGCGCAGGCACGGAGAAAACTCATCGGCCTCAGACCGCCGCTTCCAGCTCGGCCTCGATCTTCTCCATGAGCTGCTCCTGGATCTCGGCGACGCCGATCTGCTGGACCAGTTCGGCGAAGAAGCCGCGCACCACCAGGCGGCGGGCCTCGTCGGCCGGGATGCCGCGGGCCCGCAGGTAGAACAGCTGCTCGTCGTCGAAGCGGCCGGTCGCGGAGGCGTGGCCGGCACCGACGATCTCGCCGGTCTCGATCTCCAGGTTGGGGATCGAGTCGACCCGGGCACCGTCGGTGAGCACCAGGTTGCGGTTGAGCTCGTAGGTGTCGGTGCCCTCGGCGGCGGCGCGGATCAGCACGTCGCCGACCCAGACGGCGTGCGCGTCCTGGCCCTGCAGCGCGCCCTTGTAGACGACGTTGGAGCGGCAGTGCGGGGTGTCGTGGTCGATGACCAGACGGTGCTCCAGGTGCTGGCCGGCGTCGGCGAAGTACAGGCCGAACAGCTCGGCCTCGCCGCCGGGAGCGGAGTAGGAGACCCGCGGGTGGATGCGGACCACGTCGCCGCCGAAGGTGACCACGACGGACTTCAGCGAGGCGTCCCGGCCGACCAGGGCGGTCTGCTGGGCGGTGTGCACCGCGTCGCGGTCCCAGTCCTGGACGGAGACGAAGGTCAGCTTGGCGCCGTCGCCGAGCAGCAGCTCGACGTTGGCCGCGCGGGTGCCCGTCCCGGTGTGGTTGATCACCACGACGGCCTCGGCGAACGGCTTGACGTCGATCACCACGTGGGCGAAGCGGGTGCCGCCCTCGCCGTGCACGTCGATCTTCACCGGCTCGGTGAGCACCGTCTCCTTGGGCACGGTGACTACGAGCGCCTGCTCGAAGGCGCTGAACGCCTGGGCGGCGACCCGGTCGACCGGCTTGCCGGCCTTGCCCAGGCGGGCGTCGTCGCGGCCGACGGTCTCGGCGGTGACGCCGTCCGGCAGGCTCAGCTCGACCTTGTCCGCGCCCTTCTCCGCCTCGGCGGCGCTGCCGTCGTGCAGGCCCTTCAGGCGGTGCAGCGGGGTGAACCGCCAGTCCTCCTCGCGGCCGGTCGGCACCGGGAAGTCGCCGACCTCGAAGGAGGGCTTGACGGCGACGCGGGCGTCGATCGGCTGCTGGACGGTCGCGCGGCCGGTGCCGGGGCCGGCGAGCTGCGCGCCCGCCCCGGCGGTGCCGACCTCGATCGAACCGGCGGTGGTGGAACCGGCGGTGGTCCCAGCGACATTCAAAGGCGTGTCAGCCATGGCTGTCGTAGTGCTCTCTTCCTCAAAGTTGGTGGCTGGACTGCGTGCGGCTGTGCGTCAGCCGACGGAGCCCTCCATCTGCAGCTCGATCAGCCGGTTCAGCTCCAGCGCGTACTCCATCGGCAGCTCGCGCGCGATCGGCTCGACGAAGCCGCGGACGATCATGGCCATCGCCTCGAACTCGGTCATGCCCCGGCTCATCAGGTAGAAGAGCTGGTCCTCGCTGACCTTGGAGACGGTCGCCTCGTGGCCCATCGACACGTCGTCCTCGCGGACGTCCACGTACGGGTAGGTGTCCGAGCGGGAGATGGTGTCGACCAGCAGGGCGTCGCAGAGCACGTTGGACTTCGCGCCCTTGGAGCCCTCGCCGATCTCGATCAGACCGCGGTAGGAGGTGCGGCCGCCGCCTCGCGCCACCGACTTGGAGACGATGTTGGAGGAGGTGTTCGGCGCCATGTGGACCATCTTGGCGCCGGCGTCCTGGTGCTGGCCCTCACCGGCGAAGGCGATCGACAGGGTCTCGCCCTTGGCGTGCTCCCCCATCAGGTAGACGGCCGGGTACTTCATGGTGACCTTGGACCCGATGTTGCCGTCGATCCACTCCATGGTCGCGCCCTCGTACGCCACGGCGCGCTTGGTGACCAGGTTGTAGACGTTGTTCGACCAGTTCTGGATCGTCGTGTAGCGGCAGCGGCCGCCCTTCTTGACGATGATCTCCACGACCGCGGAGTGCAGCGAGTCCGAGGAGTAGATCGGCGCGGTGCAGCCCTCGACGTAGTGGACGTAGGCGTCCTCGTCGACGATGATCAGCGTCCGCTCGAACTGGCCCATGTTCTCGGTGTTGATCCGGAAGTAGGCCTGCAGCGGGATGTCGACGTGGACACCCTTGGGCACGTAGATGAAGGAGCCGCCCGACCACACCGCCGTGTTCAGCGCGGCGAACTTGTTGTCGCCGGCCGGGATGACGGTGCCGAAGTACTCCTCGAAGATCTCCGGGTGCTGCTTCAGCGCGGTGTCGGTGTCCAGGAAGATGACACCCTGCTCCTCCAGGTCCTCACGGATCTGGTGGTAGACCACCTCGGACTCGTACTGCGCGGCCACACCGGCCACCAGCCGCTGCTTCTCCGCCTCCGGGATGCCGAGCCGGTCGTACGTCGCCTTGATGTCGGCGGGCAGGTCCTCCCAGGACTCGGCCTGCTTCTCGGTCGAGCGCACGAAGTACTTGATGTTGTCGAAGTCGATGCCGGTGAGGTCCGAGCCCCAGGTGGGCATGGGCTTCTTGCCGAACAGCTTGAGGCCCTTGAGCCGCAGGTTCAGCATCCACTCGGACTCGCTCTTCTTCGCCGAGATGTCGCGGACGACGTCCTCGCTGAGCCCGCGCTTGGCGACGGAGCCGGCGGCATCCGGGTCCGCCCAGCCGTACTCGTAGGTGCCCAGGCCTTCGAGCTCCGGGTGCGAAACGGTGTCAGTCATGCGAGCTTCCTAACGCGCGGACGCTGAATCTTCGGTGGACGTACCGGCAGTCGGCACTGCACCGGAACCCGGACCCGCGCTGCGCAGGGAGGGCGACGATGCGGCACCGGGTGCCGGCACATAGGTGGTGCAGACCCCGTCGCCGTGGGCGATGGTGGCCAGCCGTTGCACATGGGTGCCCAGCAGTTGGGAGAAGACCTCGGTCTCCGCCTCGCAGAGCTGCGGGAACTGCTCGGCGATGTGCGCGACCGGGCAGTGGTGCTGGCAGAGCTGGGCGCCCGCCGGGGCTTTCGCCGCGGCTGACGGAACCCGCCGCACCGTGGCAGCGTACCCGTCGGCGCTGAGCGCCCGGGCGAGTGCCTCGGTCCGCTCACCGGCCTCGGCCTGGCGCAGGGCGTCCAGGTACTTCTCACCCTGCTTGCCGAACCGGGCGCGGGCAAAGGCGGCGACCGCCTCCTCGCCCGCCGCGCCGCCGCCCACCGCGTCGGAGATCCAGCGCAGCGCGTCGGCCGCGAGCTGGTCGTACGCCTGGTAGAAGGCGTCCCGACCGGACTCGGTGAGGGCGAAGACCTTGGCCGGGCGACCCCGGCCGCGGCTGCCGTAGACCCGCTGTTCACGGGCGTCGACCAGTCCTGCGGCGGCTAGGCCGTCCAGGTGACGGCGGACGGCGGCGGTCGTCAGACCGAGCCGGTTCGCCAGGTCGGCGGCGGAGGACGGACCGTGGTCGAGGATCGACCGGGCCACCCGGTCCCGGGTCGCGCGGTGACCGTCGAGCAGCACCTCGGTCGCGTTCGCGGGCACGGCGCAGCCGGGGGCCGACTCGGCCTCCTGCTGCGGGGAGTGCTCGCGCATGTTTTTCACAACACGATTGTTGCGTAATTACTTCCGCCGGGACAAGCCGTGATGCAGGCCTCACTCGTGTCATCTGTCACGCAGGTAAGCCTTACCTGACCTGCGAAAACGATCACCTGGCACCGGTTCCGGCGGTCGTTCCGGCCCTCCTCGCCCCCCGTCGGACCCCCGGACGGCCCGCCGACCAGGCCATCGACCCGCTCCACCCGCCACCCCTTCGGCCGCCCGTCCGGTGCCGCGTCCGGCCCCGGCGCGGCGTCCCGCTCCGGGCCGCCGTGTTCGCGCCTCATACACTCGCCGGTATGCATTCCGAACCCGCGGTCCGGGTCACCGGGCTGGTCAAGCGCTACGGCACCAAGACGGCGGTGGACGGTCTCGACCTGACCCTCGCGCGCGGCGCCGTCACCGCCGTGCTCGGTCCCAACGGCGCCGGCAAGACCACCACCATCGAGATCTGCGAGGGCTACCGCCGCCCCGACGCCGGCACCGTCCGCGTCCTCGGCCTCGACCCTGTCGCCCAGGGCGCCGAGCTCCGCCCCCGGATCGGCGTGATGCTGCAGTCCGGCGGCGTGTACGCGGGAGCGCGCGCCGTCGAAATGCTCCGGCACACCGCCAAGCTGCACGCCCACCCGCTGGACGTGGACGCCCTGGTCGAACGCCTCGGCCTCGGCTCCTGCGGCCGGACCACCTACCGCCGGCTCTCCGGCGGCCAGCAGCAGCGGCTCGCCCTGGCGATGGCCGTGGTCGGCCGGCCCGAGCTGGTCTTCCTGGACGAGCCGACCGCCGGCCTGGACCCGCAGGCCCGCCGCGCCACCTGGGAGCTGGTCCGCGACCTGCGCCGGGACGGCGTCACCGTGGTCGTCACCACCCACCACATGGACGAGGCCGAGCAGCTCGCCGACCGGGTCGCCGTGGTCGACCGCGGCCGGGTGATCGCCGAGGGCACCCCGGACGAGCTCTGCCGCGGCGGCGCCGAGTCCTCGCTGCGCTTCGACGGCCCGCCCGGGCTCGACCTCGCCCCGCTGCTCAAGGAGCTGCCCGACGGCGCCACCGCCGCCG
Organism: Kitasatospora sp. NPDC001603; assembly: GCF_040298365.1. NCBI lineage: Bacteria > Bacillati > Actinomycetota > Actinomycetes > Kitasatosporales > Streptomycetaceae > Kitasatospora > Kitasatospora sp. NPDC001603. The sequence goes on along the minus strand of NZ_JBEPAA010000006.1, from coordinate 73,526 downwards.
AGGCCTCGCCCGGCAGCTACCGCATCGAGGCGCCCGTCGATCCGCAGCTGCTGGCCACCGTCACCGGTTGGTGCGCGGCCTCCGGCATCCTCCCCGAGCGGCTCGCCGTGCAGCGCCGCAGCCTCGAAGACGTCTTCCTCGACCTGACCGGACGGGACCTCCGCTCGTGACGACCACCGACTACTCGCCCGCGCCCGGCGCCGCCCCGGTCGGCCGGATGCTGCTCGCGCAGACCGCCTTCGAGACGAAGATGCTGCTGCGCAACGGCGAACAGCTGCTGCTGACCGTCATCATCCCGACGGTGCTGCTCGTGCTCTTCTCCGCCGTCGACGTCGTCGCCGTCGAGGGCCCCGGCAAGCGCGTCGACTTCCTGGCACCCGGCCTGCTGGCGCTGGCCGTGATGTCCACCGCGTTCACCGGGCAGGCCATCGCCACCGGATTCGAACGCCGCTACGGCGTGCTGAAGCGGCTCGGCGCCAGCCCGCTGCCGCGCTGGGCGCTGCTCACCGCCAAGACCGGCTGCGTGCTGGTCACCGAGGCGCTCCAGGTCGCCCTGCTGAGCGTGATCGCGCTCGCCCTCGGCTGGTCCCCGCACGGCGACCCGTTCAGCGTCGTCGCCCTGCTCGTCCTCGGCACCGCGGCCTTCTCCGGCCTCGGGCTGCTGATGGCCGGCACCCTCAGGGCGGAGGCCACGCTGGCCGCCGCCAACCTGGTCTTCGTCCTGCTGCTGCTGGCCGGCGGCGTGATCGTGCCGCTGAGCAGGTTCCCGGAGGCCGTCCAGTCGGTGCTGGAGCTGCTCCCGATCGCCGCGCTGTCGGACGGCCTCCGCTCGGTCCTCCAGACCGGCGCCGGTGTGCCCTGGGCCGACCTCGGCATCCTGGGCGCCTGGGCGGTCGTGGCCCTGGCCGCCGCCGCCCGCTTCTTCCGCTGGGAGTGACCCTCGGGGCGGCGCCCCGAGGGTCAGGGCCCGCCCGGCTCGTCCGGGTCCTTGGACCGGCGGTAGCGGGCGATCTGCCGCCGGGTGGTGTGCCACCGGGACCGCGCCTGCTCGATCACGGTGTGCCACTCGCGGCGGATCTCGTCGTCGGGCGGGCGCTCACCCCGGGCGATACCGACGAGCTCGTCGCGCACCTCCCGCCCGAGCGCGGCCGAGCCGACGGTGACGAGCATGGCGCCGAAGAGTCCCGAGAGCGTCGCGAAGACGGCGCCCACGGCGCCGTACCGGGCGGCCGAGGAACTGAACAGGTGCGGCAGGTAGACCGTCGCACCCACCGAGTAGACCGCCGCCAGGACGCCCCCGACGACACCGAACGGGAGCAGGGCCCGCCAGGCGACCCGCCGCGCGGTGAGGATCCAGCCGCCCCAGACGAGGAAGGCCGCGGTCACCGGCGCTTCGGCCGCGGCCGCCCCCAGCTGCAGGCGCCCCCGGCCGAGGAAGCCGTAGACCAGACCGGTGGCCATCAGGTAGCCGGTGAGACCGGCCACCCACCACAGGTCGTTCAGCGTGTTGCGCACACTGAGCGGTCTGAGCTCCCAGGTCTGCTCGAACAGGCGCTGGACCGCCCGGGCGAAGCTCAGCACCGAGATCACGAGGAACACCGCTCCGAAGACACCGATGGTCGCGGCCGTGCCGGACGAGGGCGCGAACACCTGCCGGATGGCGTCGGCGCCCTCGCCGGTGAGCTGGTAGCGGCCGATGATCCGCTCCGCCGTGTCCGCGTGCCCCGTGCGCGCCAGGACGCCGCCGGTGAGGATCGAGAGCGGGACGGTCGCCGCCAGCGCGCCGGCGGCCAGGGCCATCGAGCGGTCGAAACCCACGAGCTTCTGGAAACGGCTGACGCAGCGCAGGGCGAAGGCCGGGCGAAGCCAGAACGTCAGCGTTCTGATGACGCGTTCGCGGCTGGTCCGGGCCGTCGCGCCCTCCTCGGATCTCCTCGGTCCCGTGCTGGCTGCGAGCGTAGCCCGCCCGGCCGTCGGCGGGAGCCCGCGACGCGGCCGTACCGGCGGGTCCCGCCCTACGGGGCGAAGCCGGTCCCGCGTTCGGCGAAGACGCCCATCGCCTCCCCCAGGAACTCCACCATCCTGGGGTGGTAGGAGTTGTGGAAGTCCCTCATGTCGTCGTTCTCCGCGTAGAAGAGCGCCATGCCGAGGTAGGCCTTCCTGGTGGGGACGTAGAACCGGCAGGCGATGTCGAAGTGCCTGCCGACGAACTCCTGGATCCGCGGGTCCCCGGGCAGGGAGCCCTCCAGAACGGCCGCGATCTCCTTGTACAGCACGTCCCAGTCCTGGTGGACCCGGTCCCGGTCCACGTGTTCCCAGTGGTCGGTCTCGGCGAGGCTCTTCGCCTGCTCCCCGGCCAACGCCCGGCGACACTCGTCCTCGTACTGATTCCCCATGGCACCGATTCCCGTGATTCCCTGTGCCCCGTCGGCGAATTCCCCGGGGCCCGACCGACCTGCCGACGTTGATCAACTGCTCGGTCCCGGCCGAACAGTGGCACACCCCCGCAGGGGCGGCAATCCGTTTTGTTCGGCCCGGCGCCGAGCGCCCGGCCCGGTTCGGCACCGCCCCCCGCCCGCACCGGGTGATGCCGTCCGATACGTTCGACCGCATCCCGTGGCAGGACGGGCCCGGATCTACGCGCGAGGGAAGTCATGGCCGCCATCCACCGCACCACCATGAAGCCCACCAAACTGGAGCTGCTCACCGGCTGGCTGCCGAAGCAGAGCTGGTACGTGGGCACCGCAGGCACCCCGGAACTGACGACGGCCGGCGGGTTCCGGCTGGACGATCCGGCGGGCGAGGTCGGGATCGAGTTCATGGTCGTGGTGGACACCTCCGCGCCGGAACCGGTCGCGTACCTGGTGCCGCTGGCCTACCGGGGTACGGCGCTGGCGGACGCTCCGGCCGAGGCGCTGATCGGCACCTCCGAGCACGGGGTGCTCGGCACCCGGTGGATCTACGACGGCGCCCACGACCCGGTGGTGACGGCGCAGTCGCGCGCGCTCCTGCGCGGCGGGGCCGTCCCGCAGCACCAGAGCCTGAGCGACACCCCCGACCCCGGCGTCACCGTGCACGGCGCACCGGCCGCCGAGGCGTTCGACGTCCGGCTCAACCGCGTCCTGCGGCCCACGGAGGCCGCGGAGGGGGGCCCTGCCGCGCGCCTGGTCGCCGGGTGGACCTGGCCGGACGGCACACCCGCCCGGGGCGTCTTCGCGACCGTCACCCCGGGCTAGCAGGGCACGCGAAACCCCCGCACAGAACACGGTGGCCCCCGCTCGTCGTGCGAGCGGGGGCCACCGTGCGATCGGCCGTGGGCGTCAGCTCTCGCTGCCGCCGCTGCGGCGCTTGCGGGCCAGCAGGACGAGCGCGCCGCCGAGCAGGACGACGCCGCCACCGGCCGCGGCGATGATCGGGGTGGCGTCACTGCCACCGGTCTGGGCGAGCACCGGGCCCGGGGTGGCGGTGCTCGGCGCCGGGGTGGGCGTCCGGGTCGGGGTGGGCGTCGCCGTGGGGGTCTTGGTGGGGGTCGGCGTCGGGCTCGACGTCGGGGTCCTGGTGGGCGTAGGGGTCAGGGTGGGCGTCGGCGTCGGGGTCGCCGTGGGGGTCGGGGTGGGGGTGGGAGTCGGGGTCTTGGTGGGCGTGGGGGTCGGGGTGGGCGTCGGGGTCTGGCAGACCTCGATCGTCTTGGTCTCCGTCTTGTTCCAGTCGGCGTTCTTCGGGTCCTCGGTGGTGGTGACCACGAAGGTCGCGCTGACCGGCTTGGCGTGGTCCTTCACCGGGAACGTCCCGTGGAACTCCTTGCCGAACGGCTTCTGGTCGAGCACCTTCTCGCCGTCGACGGTCAGGCTGACGACGTTCTTCACACCGCTCGCGTCGCTGTAGTTGGTCAGATCGATCACGATCTTGTCGCAGGTCACCTGCCACTTGGGCGCGTGCGCCGAGGCGCTGGTCGCCAGTGCCAAGGGCAGCAGGACGGCGGCTGCCGCCGTCCCCGCCAGTGCCGCGTTCCTGATGCCGATCTGCCGCCGCTGTCGCGCCATTTCGTTGTCCCCTCCGAACGGTCTTGCGCAGCAGGCTTGTTGAAAGGCTCGCGGTGGCCCGCCACGACTGTCCGGGGGACTCTACCGGCACACCCTCACCTCCCCACACCCCGCCGTACGACCGGATTTCGACTGTCCGTCCGGCCTCGGTTGTGCAAGGAGCAGCCCATCACGGCGGCGACCTCGCACGACACCCGTTCGGCGAACTTGAACGTATTCCGTCACGGTGGCGCAAACGCACTGCCCCCGGCGGTCGAATCCGACCACCGGGGGCAGCACTACGGTCGCCCGGCGGGCCGTCAGGCCTTCCTGGCCGCCCGGCGACGGGTGGCCACCACGATCGCGCCACCGGCGGCGATCACGACGGCGCCGGCGATCGTCAGCGGGACGACCGGGCCGGAGCCGGTGTGGGCGAGGCCGCCTCCGGTGGTCGCCTCCGCCGACGGGGCGGCCGAGGCGCTCGGCACCACCGCCGCCGACGGGGAGGCGGAGGCCGCCGGGCTGCCCGGGGCGCCCGGGCCCGGTGTGCCGGTCGTCGGGGCGGACGGGCTGCCGGGGCCGCCCGGGGTCACCGAGGCGCCGGGCGTCGCCGGCGTGCTCGGGGTCACCGACGCGCTCGGCGTGGAGGACGGCGACGGCGAACCGCTCGGCACCACCGGCGGCACGGTCGGCACGGTGGTCGGCGGCACCTCGGTGTTCAGGCAGCCGGTGAACGGGTAGTGGTGCGTCTCCGCGCCGCCCTTGCCGGTCAGCGACTTGGCGATCACCGAGCCGTTGACCGGTCCGCCGCTGCCGAGGTCGAAGGCGGCGTTCGGCGCCAGCACGGTGCCGGCCCAGGCGGCCTGGCTGTTCTTGACCACCTTGGTGGCGGTCGGGAAGTTCCAGAGCAGCTTGGCCCGGACCGCCCCGCCCGACGCGCTCTGCAGCTTGTCGTCCAGGACGTAGGCCTTCTTGCCCTCGTCCCACAGGTGGAAGCCCGTGGTCCGGGCGGCGGCCATGTCGTAGCTGTCGCCGGTCACGGTGACGACGGTGACCGAACCGACCGGCACCTTCACGAAGACGTCGGTGGCGCCCTGGAGCGTCGCCGCGCTGACGGTGAAGCTGTTGAGCGTGGCGTCGGCGCTGCTCAGGTAGAGCTGCGCGCCCTTCGCCTCGACCTTGGCGCCGGCGGTCTGCGCCCCGGCCGCGAGGGCGGTGGCGGCCGAGCGGAGCTTGGCGAACTCGGCCTTGAAGTCGATCGGGGAGGCGCCCTGGCTGATCTTGCCCTGGTGGGCGTCCACCACGGCGCCGGGGGCCTTCGAGCCGTAGACGCCGTTGCCCTTCATCACCTGGGTGTTGTGCCCGGTGATCTTGCCGGCGACGACCAGCGCGTTGCCGCCGGGAAGCGCCGCGACCTGGTCCGCGGTCAGTTCCTGGCCGACCGAGAAGCCGCCGGTGAAGTCCGCGTTGCCGCCGACCGCCACCGCGCCCTCGGCGTCCGGCGTGTGGCTGTCGTCGCCCTCGATGAACTCCCCGTAGAGATTGGCGACGCCGAGGCTCTGGCACTGCCGGCCGGGCTCGGCCGCGTGCGCGGCCGGGGCGATCAGACCGGCCAGGGCGAGGGATCCGCCGAGAGCGAGCGCTGCGGCGGGTGTGGGTATGCGCATGTGCAGGATCTCCGCTTACGTGCGGGGGTGGGAGCGGTCCCGGAAAAAGGTATGGACCAAGCCGCACTCTTTCGGCCAACCGAGTGATTGGTCAAGACCAATGTCCGCCTTGCCCGAACAGTCCCGTTCGGGCCGAACGGCCCGCACCGGGGCCCGTCGGACGGCCCCCGGGGCGCCGGACCGGCGACGGGCCGGACGGCGCCCGCCCGGCGCGACCCCGCCCCGCCCCAAGATCGGCTGTAAGGCCGCCTACGATTGACCCCGTGCCTACCCCCTTCTCCCTGCTCGCCGACCGCTGGCAGCCGTCCGCCGCCATGGTCCGGCGCGCCGCGTTCGCCGCGCTGGTGATGAGCGTGGTGATCGTCGTGACCGGCGGAGCCGTCCGGCTCACCGCCTCCGGCCTCGGCTGCACCACCTGGCCCCGCTGCACCGGCGAGAGCATCACGCCGACGCCCGAAATGGGCCTCCACGGCATCATCGAGTTCACCAACCGGATGCTGACCTACGTGCTGAGCGCCGCGGTCGGCTGGGCGATCCTCGCCGCCCGCTGCCACCGGCCCTGGCGGCGCGGTCTGAGCAGGCTCGGCTGGGCCCAGTTCTGGCTGGTGATGAGCAACGCCGTGATCGGCGGCATCACCGTCCTGACCGGCCTCAACCCCTACACGGTCGCCGTCCACCTGATCTCCGCGATGGCCCTGGTCTGGGTCGCGCTGCTGATGTGGGAGCGCTCGCGCGAGGGCGACGGCCCGCCGCGGCCGGCGGTGGCCGGTCCGATCGTCCGGCTCTCCTACGTCCTGGTCGCCGTGATCGGCCTGCTGGTGGCGGCCGGGACGCTGGTGACCGGCGCCGGGCACCACCCCGGGACGCCCAAGGACAACAAGCTGGTGCCGCGGATCCCCCTCGACTACGACCGCCTCGCCCAGGTGCACGCCGACCTGGCGTTCGTCTCGGTCGGCCTGGCGGTCGCGGTGCTCTTCGTGTTCGCCGCCGTGAAGGCCCCGCCGGCCGCCCGCGCGCGGGCCCGCGAGCTGCTCGCGGTGCTGCTGCTCCAGGGCGTGCTCGGCTTCGTCCAGTACTTCACGGACGTCCCGGAGCTGCTGGTCGGCATCCACATGCTGGGCGCCACGCTCACCTGGATCGCCGTCCTGCGCATCCCGCTGGCGCTGCGCGTGCGCGAGGGCGCCGCGCCCACCGCGCCGCTGCCCGCGCAGGCGCCGCGGACCGCCGCGGTCTGAGCGTGCGAGAGGGGCCCCGGGGAAACCCGGGGCCCCTCTCGCGTACTCGGCGCGGCCTCAGCCGCCGATCTGGATACCGGCCATCCGCTTCCACTCGTACGGGCCGGTCCTGACCTTCAGGCCCAGCTCGCCCTCGAAGCTGTCGTGCAGGGTGACCCCGGCCAGCTCGGCGGCCCGGCGGCCGACGGCGTAGCTCGGGGCGACCTGGTCGCCCCAGGCGCCGTCCGCGCCGACCACGACGATCCGGGTGGCGACGGTGCCCACGTACTCGACGACGCCGTCGGCGCTGCCGCCGTGCTGCTCGGCGAAGGCGGTCAGGTGCTTGGCGATGCGCTTGGCGCGGCGCTCGACGCGGGCGTCCGGCGCGGCGGGGGTGGCGGTCTCTGCGCTGCTCATGCCCGCATGCTACCGATCGGTAGCGGAGCTGGCGACGGGACCGGGCTGTGCACCGGACCACATACTGGAGCGGTGACCTTCCAAGGCTGGCCGGCCGAGGCCCTAGAGTTCTACGAGCACCTGGAGACCGACAACTCCAGGACCTTCTGGCAGTCCCACAAGGACCGGTACGAGCACGCCGTGCGGGAGCCGATGGAGCGACTGCTCGCCGAGCTGGAGCCCGGCTTCGGGCCGGGCAGGATCTTCCGCCCCAACCGGGACGTCCGGTTCAGCGCCGACAAGTCCCCGTACAAGACGCACATCGGCGCCCACCTGGAGAGCGGCGGCTACATCCAGCTCTCCGCCGACGGCCTGGCCTGCGGCAACGGGCTGTACCGGCTCGCCCCGGACCAGCTGGCGCGCTACCGGGCCGCCGTCGCCGAGGAGGTCGGCGGCGCCGAGCTGGAGCGGGTGATCGCCCGGGTCCGCGCGGCCGGGCCGGAGGTGGTCGGCCGGGACAGCCTCAGGTCCGCCCCGCGCGGCTACCCCCGGGACCACCCGCGGATCGAGCTGCTCCGCCACAAGGGGCTGGTCGCCTGGCAGGAGTGGCCGCCGGCGGCGTGGCTCGGCACCCGGGCCGCCCACGACCGGATCACCGGCTTCCTGCGGGCCTCCCAGCCGCTGCGGGACTGGCTGGACGACCGGGTGGGACCCTCCGAACTGCCCCCGCGCTGAGACGCGGAAGGGGCCCCGGTCCGAAGACCGGGGCCCCTTCTCCGCGTCGGCGGCTACTTCACGAACGGATCCACCGCGATCACCACGAACAGCAGCGTCAGATAGGTGATCGACCAGTGGAAGAGGCGCATCTCCTTGAGCTTCGCGCCGACCACCCCGGCCTTGGCCCGGGCGTACAGTCCGTGCGCCTCCTTCAGCCAGGCCGCGCCCAGCACGACCGCCGAGACGGGGTACAGCCAGCTGGTCTCCGCCAGCGGCCAGAGCGCCAGCGAGACGGCGACCATCACCCAGGAGTAGAGGACGATCTGCTTGGCGACCGCCAGGTTGCCCTTGACCACCGGGAGCATCGGCACGCCGGCCCGCTCGTAGTCCTCGCGCACCTTCATCGACAGCGGCCAGTAGTGCGGCGGCGTCCAGAAGAAGATGACCAGGAAGAGCACCAGCGCCGACCAGGACACCGAGCCGGTGACCGCCGCCCAGCCGACGAAGACCGGCATGCAGCCGGCGATCCCGCCCCAGACGATGTTCTGCGCGGTGCGCCGCTTCAGCCCCAGCGTGTAGACGAACACGTAGAACAGCAGGGCCGACAGCGCCAGCAGCGAGGAGAGCGCGTTGACCAGGAAGCCGAGCCAGAGCGTGGAGCCGACCGCCAGCGCGATGCCGAAGACCAGCGCCTCGCGCGGTGACACCATCCCGGTGACGAGCGGCCGCCGCTCGGTGCGCGACATCACCGCGTCGATGTCGCGGTCGATGTACATGTTGAGGGCGTTGGCGCCACCGGCCGACAGGTAGCCGCCGATGACCACCTTGAGGACCAGCAGCGGATCCGGGACACCGCGCTGCGCCAGGAACATCACCGGGACGGTGGTGATCAGCAGCAGTTCGATGATCCGAGGCTTGGTCAGTGCGACGAATGCGCCGACACGGGCCCCGAACGGCCGGTGCGCAGGCGTCGCCCCGGTGACCCCGGCGGGACGGGATTCGACGGCGGTCACTAACACCCCAACTGAAGATGAATCTTCGCAGGCGTCCACCGGAACGATGTTCCCGAATCGTCCGCTCTGCGCGTACCACGCCACCTTAGACGCTCCATATCTCCCCACCGGCTCCGGGGTCCCCCGGGCGGGGCGGAACGCACACCCCTGGGTGAACCCCTGGGCGAACACACGAAGCCGACCTGCTGCGATACCTGTCCCCCGTCCCGGCCCCCGAACGGGCAGAGGCCGTGAAACCAGGAGAGGCTGGGACAAAAGAACCCTTCGAACCCTCGTGGGAATCGCCATACGGAAATGCCCGTTGTCTCAGCACGGAGGGTGATCCCCGACCCGGACGGTAGGCTCGCACCGAGAAGCGGGATCTACCCTCCGTGACCGGCACCACCCAGCGTCCGGCCCCATCGACGTGGCCGACCCGGTCCCCTTCACGGGGTCACTCTTCACAACGGAAGGAGCCCTGAGACAGGGTGAGCACGACGCCGACGAATGCATTCGAGTGGTCCGAGCTGGACGAGCGGACGGTCGACACCGCCCGCGTCCTGGCCATGGACGCGGTCCAGAAGGTCGGCAACGGACACCCCGGGACGGCCATGTCGCTGGCCCCGGCGGCGTACCTGATCTTCCAGCGCTTCCTGCGCCACGACCCGACCGACCCGGCCTGGGTGGGCCGCGACCGTTTCGTCCTCTCTCCCGGGCACACCAGCCTGACCCTCTACACGCAGCTCTACTTCTCGGGCTACGGCCTGGAGCTGGACGACCTCAAGGCGTTCCGGGTCGCGGGCAGCCGCACCCCGGGCCACCCCGAGCACGGTCACACCGCGGGTGTCGAGACCACCACCGGCCCGCTCGGCCAGGGCATCGGCAACGCCGTGGGCATGGCGATGGCCGCCCGCTTCGAGCGCGGTCTGTTCGACCCGGACGCCCCCGCCGGCGAGTCGCCGTTCGACCACACCATCTGGGCCATCGTCTCCGACGGCGACCTGGAGGAGGGCATCTCCGCCGAGGCCTCCTCGCTGGCCGGCCACCAGAAGCTGGGCAACCTGGTCGCGCTCTACGACGACAACCACATCTCGATCGAGGGCGACACCGAGACCGCCTTCTCCGAGGACGTGCTCAAGCGCTACGAGGCGTACGGCTGGCACGTCCAGCGGGTCGCCCCGAAGTCCAACGGCGACATCGACGTGGCCCTGGTGGCCGAGGCGCTGGCCGCGGCCAAGGCCGAGACCTCCCGCCCGTCGATCATCGCGATGCGCACCATCATCGCCTGGCCGGCCCCGGACGCGCAGAACACCGCCAAGGCGCACGGTTCCGCGCTCGGCGCCGCCGAGATCGCCGCCACCAAGAAGGTCCTGGGCTTCGACCCGGAGAAGACCTTCGAGGTCAGCGACAAGGTCATCGAGCACGCCCGTCAGGTGATCAAGCGCGGCAAGGCCGCCCGCGACGAGTGGCAGCGCTCCCTCGACGCCTGGCGCGCCGCCCACCCGCACCGCGCCGCCGAGTTCGACCGCATCCAGGCCGGCGAGCTCCCCGACGGCTGGAAGAAGGCCGTCCCGGTCTTCGCGGCCGGCAAGGACGTCGCCACCCGCAAGGCCTCCGGCGAGACCCTCAAGGCGCTCGGCGCGGTGATCCCGGAACTGTGGGGCGGCTCGGCCGACCTCGCGGAGTCCAACCTCACCACCATCGACGAGGACAGCTCCTTCCTCCCCGAGGGCAACCCGCTGAAGTCGGCCAGCCCCTACGGCCGGACGATCCACTTCGGCATCCGCGAGCACGCCATGGGCTCGACCATGAACGGCATCGCGCTGCACGGCGGGACCCGGGTCTTCGGCGGCACCTTCCTGGTCTTCGCCGACTACATGCGCCCGGCCGTCCGCCTGGCCGCGCTGATGAAGCTGCCGGTCACCTACGTCTGGACGCACGACTCGATCGGCCTCGGCGAGGACGGCCCGACCCACCAGCCCGTCGAGCACCTCGCCTCGCTGCGCGCCATCCCGGGCCTGTCGATGGTCCGCCCGGCCGACGCCAACGAGACGGCCGTCGCCTGGCGCACGATCGTCGAGCGGCACAGCAGCCACCCGGGCCCGGTCGGCCTGGCGCTCACCCGCCAGAACGTCCCGACCTTCGACCGCGAGGTCTTCGGCTCCGCCGAGGGCACCGCGAAGGGCGGCTACGTCCTGGCCGAGGCGTCGACCGGCGACCCGCAGCTGATCCTGCTCGCCACCGGCTCCGAGGTCCAGCTGGCCGTCCGGGCCCGCGAGGTCCTGGAGGCCGAGGGCGTCGCGACCCGCGTGGTCTCGCTGCCGTCCTTCGAGTGGTTCCAGGAGCAGGACCAGGCCTACCGCGACAGCGTGCTGCCGCCGTCGGTCCGGGCCCGCGTCTCGGTCGAGGCCGGCATCGCCCAGGGCTGGCGCGAGCTGGTCGGCGACCACGGCCGGATCGTCTCGCTGGAGCACTTCGGCGCCTCCGCCGACTACCAGGTGCTCTTCGAGGAGTTCGGTCTGACCGCCGAGCGGGTCGTCGCGGAGGCGCACAACGCCCTGCGCTCGCTCGAAGCCGTCAACCGCTAGTACCGCCTGGGCCGCGTGCCCGCCCGCACAGCGGGTACGCGGCCCGTCTGACGACCCCACAGACAGATGAAGACAGAAGAAGGACTGAGCACCATGACTGACGCACTGAAGCGCCTCAGCGACGAAGGCGTGGCGATCTGGCTGGACGACCTCAGCCGGAAGCGACTGAACACCGGCAACCTCGCCGAGCTGGTACAGAACAAGCACGTGGTGGGCGTCACCACCAATCCCACCATCTTCCAGAAGGCCATCGGCGGCGGGGACTCCTCCTACGACGGCCAGCTGCGCGACCTCGCCGTCCGCAAGGTCACCACCGACGAAGCCGTCCGCATGATCACCACCTCGGACGTCCGGGACGCCGCCGACGTGCTGCGCCCGGTCTACGACGCCTCCAACGGCCGCGACGGCCGGGTCTCCATCGAGGTCGACCCGCGGCTGGCCCACGAGACGGCCGCGACCGTCGCCGAGGCCAAGCAGCTCTGGTGGCTGGTCGACCGCCCGAACGTCTTCATCAAGATCCCCGCCACCAAGGCCGGCCTGCCCGCGATCGCCGAGGTCATCGGCAAGGGCATCAGCGTCAACGTCACGCTGATCTTCTCGCTGGAGCGCTACCGCGCGGTGATCGACGCCTTCCTGACCGGTCTGGAGGGCGCCAAGGCCAAGGGCCTGGACCTCTCGCAGATCGAGTCGGTCGCCTCCTTCTTCGTCTCCCGCGTGGACACCGAGATCGACAAGCGCCTCGACGAGGTCGGCGGCGACGCCAAGCAGCTGCGCTCCAAGGCCGCCCTGGCCAACGCCCGCCTGGCCTACCAGGCGTACGAGGAGGTCTTCGGCAGCGTCGACGGCAAGACCGCCGGCAGCGACCGCTGGAAGGCCCTGGAGGCCGCCGGCGCCAAGCCGCAGCGCCCGCTCTGGGCCTCCACCGGCGTCAAGGACCCGGCCCTGCCGGACACCCTCTACGTCACCGAGCTGGTCGCCCCCGGCACCGTCAACACGATGCCCGAGGCCACCCTGGAGGCCACCGGCGACCACGGCGTGATCACCGGCGGCACCATCGTCCCCAACTACGCCGACGCCACCGAGGTGATGGCCGCCATCGCCGCCGCCGGCGTGGACTACGACGACGTGGTCCAGGTCCTGGAGGACGAGGGCGTCCAGAAGTTCGAGCAGTCCTGGAACGAGCTGCTCGACACCGTCACCGCCTCGCTCGCCTCGTTCGCCGACGAGAAGTGACCCCTGCTCACAGCCAGCGCACGAAAGCGGAGCACATCCAGTGAGCACTGATTTTCCTGAGTTGACGTCGGACTCGGACCCGAGCGACGCTCCCGCCGCTCCCGTCAACCCGCTTCGTGACCCCACCGACCGGCGGCTCCCGCGCATCGCGGGGCCGTCCGGCCTGGTCATCTTCGGGGTCACCGGCGACCTGTCCCGCAAGAAGCTCATGCCGGCCATCTACGACCTGGCCAACCGCGGCCTGCTGCCGCCGGGCTTCTCGCTCGTCGGCTTCGCCCGCCGCGAGTGGAAGGACGAGGACTTCGCCAAGGAGGTCCACGACGCGGTCAAGGAGCACGCCCGGACCCCGTTCCGCGAGGAGGTCTGGCAGCAGCTCGCCAAGGGCATGCGCTTCGTCCACGGCACCTTCGACGACGACGACGCCTTCGACAAGCTCCGGGCGACCATCGAGGAGCTCGACAAGGCCCAGGGCACCGGCGGCAACTTCGCGTTCTACCTCTCGGTACCGCCGAAGTTCTTCCCGACCGTCGTCCAGCAGCTGAAGAAGCACGGCCTGGCCGACCCGCCCCAGGGCTCCTGGCGGCGCGCCGTCATCGAGAAGCCCTTCGGCCACGACCTGGAGAGCGCCCAGGAGCTGAACCGGATCGTCCACGAGGTCTTCCCCCGTGACGAGGTCTTCCGGATCGACCACTACCTGGGCAAGGAGACCGTCCAGAACATCCTGGCGCTGCGCTTCGCGAACCAGATGTTCGAGCCGATCTGGAACCGGTCGTACGTCGACCACGTGCAGATCACCATGGCCGAGGACATCGGCATCGGCGGCCGGGCCGGCTACTACGACGGCATCGGCTCGGCCCGCGACGTCATCCAGAACCACCTGCTCCAGCTGATGGCGCTCACCGCCATCGAGGAGCCGGCCTCGTTCCACCCCAAGGCGCTGGTGGCCGAGAAGCTCAAGGTGCTCAGCGCCGTCAAGCTCCCGGCCGACCTGGGCAAGCACACCGTGCGCGGCCAGTACGCGGCCGGCTGGCAGGGCGGCGAGGAGGTGCTCGGCTACCTCGACGAGGACGGCATCAACCCGGACTCCAAGACCGACACCTACGCGGCCATCAAGCTGGAGATCAACAACCGCCGCTGGGCCGGGGTGCCGTTCTACCTGCGCACCGGCAAGCGGCTCGGCCGCCGGGTCACCGAGATCGCGGTGGTCTTCCAGCGCGCCCCGTACCTGCCGTTCGACTCCTACGCGACCGAGGAGCTGGGGCAGAACGCCCTGGTCATCCGGGTCCAGCCGGACGAGGGCGTGACGGTGCGGTTCGGTTCCAAGGTGCCGGGGACCTCCTTCGAGGTCCGGGACGTCACGATGGACTTCGCCTACGGCGAGTCCTTCACCGAGTCCAGCCCGGAGGCCTACGAGCGGCTCATCCTCGACGTGCTGCTCGGCGACGCCAACCTGTTCCCGCGCCACCAGGAGGTCGAACTCTCCTGGCAGATCCTCGACCCGATCGAGAAGTACTGGGACGACCACGGCAAGCCCGCCCAGTACCCGGCAGGGACCTGGGGTCCGGTCGAGGCCGACGAGATGCTCGCACGAGACGGCAGGAGCTGGCGCCGGCCATGAAGATCGACCTCACGGACACCACGTCCAGCAAGATCAACGCAGCCCTGATGGAGGCGCGCCGGGCCAGCGGCTCCACCGCCGCCGGCATGGTGCTCACCCTGGTGATCGTGACCGACGAGGGCAGCGCCTACGACGCCCTCAAGGCCGCCAACGACGCCTCCCGCGAGCACCCCTCGCGCACCCTGGCGGTCATCAAGCGCGCCGGGCGCTCGCCCCGGGCGCGCGCGGAGACCCGCCTGGACGCCGAGATCCTGGTCGGCACCGCCGCCGGCTCCGGCGAGACGGTCGTCCTGCGCATGCACGGCGAGCTCGCCGCGCACGCCCAGTCGGTCGTCCTGCCGCTGCTCCTGCCGGACGCCCCGGTGGTGGTCTGGTGGCCCGAGAATGCGCCGCTGCACCCGGCACAGGACCCGCTGGGCTCGATCGCCCAGCGCAGGATCACCGACGCCGTCACCGCCGAGTCGCCGGTGGGCCAGCTCGCCCAGCGGGCCCAGAGCTACACCCCGGGCGACACCGACCTGGCCTGGACCAGGATCACCGGCTGGCGCTCGATGCTGGCCGCCGCACTGGACCAGCGACCCTCCGAGGTCACCTCCGCGGTGGTCGAGGGCGAGTCGTACAACCCCAGCGTCGAGCTGCTCGGCCTCTGGCTGCACAACCGGCTGCACGTGCCGGTTGAGCGGGTCGTCACCGGCGGCCCGGGCATCACCGCGGTGCACCTGCGCACCAAGGACGGGGACATCACCCTGGACCGCCCGGACGGCCTGATGGGCACCCTGTCGATGCCCGGCTCGCCGGACCGCCAGGTGGCGCTCAAGCGTCGCGAGACGTCCGAGCTGATCGCGGAGGAGCTGCGCCGGCTCGACCCGGACGACATCTACGCGACGGCCGTCCGCACGCCGGTCGAGCGGCTGAGCCAGCCGGACACCGCCGAGACCGAGGCGGCCGAGGAGGCCACCCGGGCGGTGGTCTCCGAGGCCGCGGTGGCCAACCCGACCCGGGTGACCGCCAAGGTCCAGGACGCGTCGGAGCCGGCCGGGGAGGCCGGCCCGGCGAAGAAGGCCCCGGCCAAGCGCACCGGCAAGAAGGCGTCCTCGTGACGGCGGCGACCCCGCAGCTGGTCGTCCACCGGGACAAGGAGCTGATGGCCCAGGCGGCCGCGGCCCGGCTGATCACCCGGATCGTGGACGCCCAGGCCGCCCGCGGCACCGCCTCGGTGGTGCTCACCGGCGGGCGCAACGGCAACGCGCTGCTCGCCGCCATCGCCGCCTCCCCCGCCCGGGACGCGGTCGACTGGGCCCGGCTGGACCTCT
This sequence comes from Kitasatospora sp. NPDC001603, assembly GCF_040298365.1. Classification (NCBI taxonomy): domain Bacteria; kingdom Bacillati; phylum Actinomycetota; class Actinomycetes; order Kitasatosporales; family Streptomycetaceae; genus Kitasatospora; species Kitasatospora sp. NPDC001603. The sequence continues at coordinate 57,766 of NZ_JBEPAA010000006.1, read as the reverse complement.
GGTGGGGCGACGAGCGCTTCGTCGCCGCCGACAACGCCGAGCGCAACGCCGTCCAGGCCCGGGCGGAACTGCTCGACGCCGTCCCGCTCGACCCGGCCCGGGTGCACGAGATGCCCGCCTCGGACGGCGTCGACGGCTCGGACGTCGAGGCCGCCGCGGCCCGGTACGCGGAGGAGCTGGCCAAGGCCGCCGGTCCGGGTGACCGCCTCGGTGTGCCCGCCTTCGACGTGCTGCTGCTCGGCGTCGGCCCGGACACCCATGTCGCCTCGCTCTTCCCCGAGCACCCGGGCGTCCGGGAGACCGGGCTGACGGTGGTCGGCGTGCGCGGTGCGCCCAAGCCCCCGCCGACCCGGATCTCGCTCACCCTCCCGGCCATCCGGGCGGCCCGCGAGGTCTGGCTGCTGGCGGCCGGCGAGGACAAGGCGGGCGCCGTGGCGCTGGCCCTGTCCGGCCCGGGCGAGCTCCAGGCGCCCGCCTCGGGCGCCCACGGACGGAGCCGGACCCTGTGGCTGCTGGACCGCGCGGCGGCGGCTCAGCTCCCGCCGCAGCTGTACCCGCCGGCCTCGGCCTGACCGCGTTCGGCCCGACGGCATGACGAAGGGCGCCACCGTTCTCCACGGTGGCGCCCTTCGGCGTCGGTCAGGTGCTCAGATCTCACCGCGCAGCTTGGCCAGCGCCTCGGCGAGGATCGCCTCGCCGTCGGCGTCGGTGCGCCGCTCACGGACGTAGGCGAGGTGGGTCTTGTAGGGCTCGTTGCGCGAGGGGGCCGGCGGGTTGTGCTCGTCCTGACCGGCCGGAAACCCGCACCGCGGGCAGTCCCAGGTGTCCGGGATGACCGCCTCCGCGGCGAAGCTGGGACGGGTCTCGTGCTTGTTGGCACACCAGAAGGAGATCCGGTTGCGGGGGGCGGATTCGCCGCGCTCCGCCTCGCCCATCGGGCCGGCTCCGACCCTGCTGCCACGGATGGCGTTGCCACTTGCCACGGTCTGACTCCCTGCGTGCTGGTGCGCCGACCCGCCGCGGTGCGCGTCGGTGGCTAAAGTCGTCCTAGTGTAAGCAGGAGTTAAGGATGCACCGTCACCGACTCCGCCCCGGACCGTTCCAGCATAGGCCGCGGGGCGACAGGGCGTCAGAGATACGTCAGCTCTTGTACTTGAGCACCAGGCCGAGCACGATGATGCACGCGAACCAGGCGAAACCCACGATGACCGTGATGCGGTCCAGGTTGCGCTCGGCCACGGCCGAGCCGCCGCCGGTGGACATCGCGCCGCCACCGAACATGTCGGACAGGCCGCCGCCCTTCCCCTTGTGCAGCAGCACCAGGAGGATCATCAGCAGGCTGAAGATGATCAGGGCAATCGAGAACCCGAGAACCACGGCGGGACCAACTCTCTCGTATCTTCGGCGAAGGGGCCGGGCCGCACGATGCGGTCCGGCCCCAAAGCCTACGTTGCTGCGGCGGCGTTAGCCTACTGCCTGGTCACGGTACCGCACGATCTTGACGAACTCGTCGGCGTCCAGGGAGGCACCGCCGATCAGGCCGCCGTCGACGTCCGGCTTGGCCATCAGGCCGGCCGCGCTGGAGGACTTGACCGAGCCGCCGTAGAGCACCCGGACCTTCTCGGCCAGCGGGGCGTCGTACAGCTCGGCGATCCGCTTGCGGATGGCCGAGCAGACCTCCTGGGCGTCCTCGGGGGTCGCCACCTCGCCGGTGCCGATCGCCCAGACCGGCTCGTAGGCGACCACGACGGACTCGGCCTGGTCGGCCGGGACGTCCTTCAGGGCGCCGTCGAGCTGGGCCAGGGTGTACTCGACGTGGGTGCCGGCCTTGCGGATCTCCAGCGGCTCGCCGATGCAGAGGATCGGGGTGACCCCGCTGCGGTAGGCGGCCTTGACCTTGGCGTTGACGATCTCCTCGTTCTCGCCGTGGTACTGGCGGCGCTCCGAGTGGCCGATCACCGCGTAGGTGCACTTCAGCTTCGACAGCATCGGGCCGGAGATCTCGCCGGTGTAGGCACCGGAGTCGTGCTGCGAGATGTCCTGCGAGCCGTACTTGATCTTCAGCTTGTCGCCGTCGACCAGGGTCTGCACCGAGCGCAGGTCGGTGAACGGCACCAGAACGGCGACCTCGACCGACTCGTAGTCCTTGTCGGCCAGCGCGAACGCCAGCTTCTGGGTGTGCTGGATGGCCTCAAGGTGGTTGAGGTTCATCTTCCAGTTGCCCGCCATCAGCGGGAGACGCTCAGTCATTGCCTCAGCCTTCCAGGGCGGCGAGACCGGGGAGCGTCTTGCCCTCCAGGTACTCAAGGCTGGCGCCACCGCCGGTCGAGATGTGCCCGAACTTCGTCTCGTCGAAGCCCAGGATGCGGACGGCCGCGGCGGAGTCGCCGCCACCGACCACGGTGAACGCGTCGCTGTCGAGCAGGGCCTGCGCGACGGCCTTGGTGCCCTCGGCGAAGGTCGGGTGCTCGAAGACACCGACCGGACCGTTCCAGAACACCGTCTTGGCGTCGGCCAGCTTCGCCGCGAACAGCTCCCGGGTCTTCGGGCCGATGTCCAGGCCCTCCTTGTCCGCGGGGATCTTGTCGGCGTCGACGACCGCGAAGTCCTCGACCGGCTTGTGGGTCTTGGTGTCGGGGAACGACCCGGAGACCGCGATGTCCACCGGCAGCACGAACTCGACGCCGTTCGCCTTCGCCCGCTCCAGGTAGTCCAGGACGACCGGGATCTGGTCCTTCTGCAGCAGCGAGATGCCGACCTCGTGCCCCAGGGCCGCGAGGAAGGTGTACGCCATGCCGCCGCCGATGAGGATGCGGTCGGCCTTGCCGAGCAGGTTCTCGATCACGCCGACCTTGTCGGACACCTTGGACCCGCCCAGGACGACCACGTACGGCCGCTCGACCTCCTCGGTGAGCCGCTTGAGCACGGCCACCTCGGCGGCGATCAGGTCGCCGACGGCGTGCGGCAGACGGGCCGGCAGGTCGTACACCGAGGCGTGCTTGCGGTGCACGGCGCCGAAGCCGTCGCCGACGTACAGCTCGGCCAGCGCGGCCAGCTCGTCGGCGAAGGCGCCGCGCTCGGCGTCGTCCTTGCTGGTCTCACCGGCGTTGAAGCGCAGGTTCTCGAGCAGCGTGACCTCGCCGTCGGCCAGGGCGGCGACGGTGGCCTTCGCGCTCTCGCCCACGGTGTCGGTCGCGAACGAGACCGGCGTACCGAGGATCTCGCCGAGGCGGGCGGCCACCGGCGCGAGGGAGAACTGCGGGTCGGGCTCGCCCTTCGGGCGGCCGAGGTGGGAGGCGACGACGACCTTCGCACCGCGCTCGACGAGCTTGGCGATGGTCGGGGCGACGGCGCGGATCCGGCCGTCGTCGGTGATCGTGCCGTCGGACAGCGGGACGTTGAGGTCGGCGCGGACGAACACGCGCTTGCCGGCGACGTCGAGGTCTTCGATGGTCTTCACGGTCTTCGGTCTCCTGGGGAGATGGTTGCGCTGTTGGCAGCGGCACAACGGCGGGCCGCCTGGGAGTTGAGTTTCGAGGGTGCGCAGACGGAGGGCCCGGACGGCGTGCGGTGTCCGGGCCCTCCCCCCTACTTCACGTCAGCTCCCGCTGCGTCAGAGCTGGCCGCCGACGAGGGTGGTCAGGTTGACGAGGCGGTTCGAGTAGCCCCACTCGTTGTCGTACCAGCCGAAGACCTTGACCTGGTTGCCCTGGACCATGGTCATCAGCGAGTCGAAGATCGTGGAGAACGGCGAGTTCACGATGTCGGAGGAGACGATCGGGTCCTCGGTGTACTGCAGGATGCCCTTGAGGGAGCCCTCGGAGGCCTTCTGGAAGGCCGCGTTGACCTCCTCGACGGTGACGTCGCGCTCAAGGGTGACGACCAGGTCGGTGATCGAACCGGTCGGGACCGGGACGCGCAGCGAGGTGCCGTCCAGCTTGCCCTTCAGCTCCGGCAGGACCAGCGCGGTGGCCTTGGCGGCACCGGTGGACGTCGGGATGATGTTGAGGGCCGCGGCGCGGGCGCGACGCAGGTCCTTGTGCGGGAAGTCCAGGGTGACCTGGTCGTTGGTGTACGCGTGCACCGTGGTCATCAGACCCTTGACGATGCCGAAGTTCTCGTTGAGCACCTTCGCCAGCGGCGCCACGCAGTTGGTGGTGCAGGAGGCGTTGGAGATCACGTCGTGCTTGGCGGCGTCGTACTTCTCGTCGTTGACGCCCATCACGATGGTGACGTCCTCGTCGGTGGCGGGCGCCGAGATGATGACCTTCTTGGCACCGGCGGTGATGTGCTTCTTGGCCGCCTCGGCCTTGGTGAAGATGCCGGTGGACTCGATCACGATGTCCACGCCCAGCTCGCCCCAGGGGAGGTTGGCCGGGTCACGCTCGGCGATGACCTTGAAGGTCTTGCCGTCGACGGTGATGCTGTTCTCGGTGTGCGAGACCTCGCCCGGGAAGGTGCCCAGGATCGAGTCGTACTTGAGCAGGTGCGCCAGGGTCTTGGTGTCGGTCAGGTCGTTGACACCGACGATCTCGATGTCCGCGCCCTGAGCCTTGACCGCACGGAAGAAGTTGCGGCCGATGCGGCCGAATCCGTTGATGCCTACCCGGATCGTCACGAACCGATCTCCTCGTTAGGTACGCCGGAGCTATGCCGACGGGGTGGAATTTGGGAGGTCCCCGACCGCCTATGACCCTACCTCTCCAAGGCCTGGGAGGGCACATCAGGCCGGGTCGGACGCCTTGGCGTGGCGTGTCAAGAGGGTGCGAGCAGGGCTTCCGTCCTTGCCGTCGGGGGCAGTTGGTCGCGGCCCGCGCGGACCGGTCCGGAGCCCCCCGGCCGCACCGTCCGGACACGGCACAGCCGGTGCCCGGAATCCGGACACCGGCTGGTCTGCCGTCACTGGCTGTGGTCGCTAGTTGAGCGCCATCTCGTCGGTCAGATTGGCCTCGGTGCTCGGCAGGCCGAGCTCGGAGGCGCGCTTGTCGGCCATCGCCAGCAGCCGGCGGATCCGGCCGGCCACCGCGTCCTTGGTCAGCGGCGGATCGGCCAGGGCGCCCAACTCCTCCAGCGAGGCCTGCTTGTGCTGCATCCGCAGCTGGCCGGCGGCGGCCAGGTGGTCCGGCACCTCCTCGCCGAGGATCTCCAGCGCGCGCTGCACCCGGGCGCCGGCCGCGACCGCGGCCCGGGCCGAGCGGCGCAGGTTGGCGTCGTCGAAGTTGGCCAGGCGGTTGGCGGTGGCCCGGACCTCGCGCCGCATCCGCCGCTCCTCCCACGCCAGCACCGACTCGTGGGCGCCGAGGCGGGTCAGCAGCGCGCCGATGGCGTCGCCGTCCCGGATCACCACCCGGTCGACGCCGCGCACCTCGCGGGCCTTGGCCGGGATGCCGAGCCGGCGGGCCGCGCCGACCAGGGCGAGGGCCGCCTCGGAGCCGGGGCAGGTGATCTCCAGCGAGGAGGAGCGGCCCGGCTCGGTGAGCGAGCCGTGCGCCAGGAAGGCGCCCCGCCAGGCCGCCTCCGCGTCACAGGTCGCCCCGGAGACGACGGCCGGGGGCAGGCCCCGGATCGGCCGACCGCGGCCGTCCACCAGACCGGTCTGCCGCGCCAGCAGCTCGCCGTCCTTGACCACCCGCACCACGTAGCGGCTGCCGCGCCGCAGACCGCCGGGCGCCATCACCACCAGGTCCGAGGAGTGTCCGAAGATCTCCAGGAGGTCCTTGCGCAGGCGTCGCGCTGCCGCCCCGGTGTCCAGCTCCGCCTCGATCACGATGCGGCCGCTCACGATGTGCAGCCCGCCCGCGAAACGCAGGATCGCCGAGACCTCCGCCTTGCGGCAGCAGGCCCGGGTGACCGGGAGCCGGCTGATTTCGTCCTTCACCGCTGGAGTCATCGCCATGGCCCGATCCTTCCATGTGTCCGGAAAATCCGGTCGTACGCGGCGGCCAAGAGCTCCGGGTCGTGTCGCGGCGTGCCGTCGGTACGGGCGACCCGGCCGAGCACCAGGGCCGCGCCCATCCGCTCCGCGGCCTTCTCCAGGCCGGCCAGGTCCGCCTGGCCGAAGGCGCCGCCGGTGACGGCGCGCTCGTCCACCAGGATCGCATCCACCGCGAGGGCGGGTGCGTGGTCGGCGATGACCTCCAGGTGGCGCTGCGGGGTGAAGCCCTCCGTCTCGCCGGGCTGGGGGGCCAGGTTCAGGGTGAGCAGCCGGCGCGCGCGGGTCTCGGTGAGCGCCTCGGCGAGCTCGGGGACGAGCAGGTGGGGCAGCACGCTGGTGAACCAGGAGCCGGGCCCGAGCACCACCCAGTCCGCCTCCCGGACGGCCGTGACGGCCTCCGGAACGGCCGGCGGCCCGTCCGGCAGCAGCCGGATGGACTGCACGGTGCCGGGCGTCACGGCGACGCTCGCCTGGCCCCGGACGGCGGACAGCTCGCCCGGGCTGGCCGGGTCGTGGCCGCGCACGACCGCCTCGATGTCCAGCGGTACCGCCGACATCGGCAGCACCCGGCCCTGGACGTTCAGCAGCCGGCCCACCCAGTCCAGGGCGGCGACCGGGTCCCCCAGCTTCTCCCAGAGCGCGACGATCAACAGGTTGCCGACGGCGTGGCCGCCCAGGCCGCCGGAGCCCGTGAAGCGCTGCTGGATCACCTCGGACCAGGTCCGGCCCCAGTCGTCGTCGCCGCAGAGCGCGGCCAGCGCCTTGCGGAGGTCGCCCGGGGGCAGCACCCCGAGCTCCTCGCGCAGCCGGCCGCTGGAGCCGCCGTCGTCGGCGACGGTGACCACGGCGGTGAGGTCGGTGGTGAGCCGGCGGAGGGCGGAGAGCGAGGCCGAGAGCCCCTGACCGCCGCCGAGGGCGGCGATCCGGGGCGCCTGGTTGCCGCGGGGTGCCTGGTTGGTACGGGCCGGGCTGGTGCGGACCTGGCCGGTCCGCGGCCGGTTGGGCGACGCGCCGCGCGACGGGACCCCCGTCCGGTCGGCGGTCTTGTTCTGCAGCTGCCGCCCGGGCACGTATCCCGTCACACCTACCTCGCGTTCCTCTTGCCCGCCGCCGGCCTCCGCCGGCGGCCCGGCAGGGGGTGAGGCGGCTACTCCCGTCCCATGTCACGGTGGACCAGCACCGTTTCGACGCCGTCCGCGATCAGACGCTTGGTCAGCCGCTCGGACATCGCGACACTGCGGTGCTTGCCACCGGTGCAGCCTACGGCAAGGGTCATGTAACGCTTCCCCTCGCGGCGGTACCCCTCGGTGATGATGCGCAGCAGCTCCGCGTAGCCGTTGAGGAACTCGTTGGCACCGGGCTGCTGGAACACGTAGTCGGCGACGTCGGCGTCGGTGCCCGTCCGGGCGCGGAGCTCCGGCACCCAGTGCGGATTCGGCAGGAAGCGGCAGTCCACCACGAGGTCGGCGTCGACCGGGAGGCCGTACTTGAAGCCGAAGGACATCACGGTGGCGCGCAGCTCGGGCTCGTCGTGGTCGGCGAACTGGGCGTCCAGCTTGGCCCGCAGCTGGTGCACGTTGAGGTTGGAGGTGTCGATCACCAGGTCGGCCTCGCCGCGCAGCTCGCGCAGGAGGTCGCGCTCCTGGGCGATGCCGTCCACGATCCGGCCGTCGGCCTGGAGCGGGTGCGGGCGGCGCACGCTCTCGAAGCGCCGGACCAGGGCGTCGTCGGAGGAGTCCAGGAAGACCACGCTCAGCCGGACGCCGCGCTTCTCCAGCTCGTCCAGCGAGGTGAGCAGGTCGTCGAAGAACTGGCGGCCGCGGACGTCGACCACGGCGCCGATCCGGGCGACGTTCCCCTGGGAACGGGCGCCGAGGTCGACCATGGTCGGGATGAGGGCCGGCGGCAGGTTGTCCACCACGAACCAGCCCAGGTCCTCCAGGCACTTGGCCGCCGTCGACCGGCCGGCTCCGGACATCCCGGAGATGATCACCAGCTCCGGCACGTTCTCGCCCGCGGCCAGTGGTCGGGCGGTGCCGCCATCGTCGGACATCGTCACTTCGGTTCCCCGCTCTCGGTGGTTCTGCTGTGGAGAACGCGCGCGGCACGGCCACGCTTCCCCTGCTCACTCGGGCGAGTGAACGCGGGGCGCGCCGGCTGACGGACGGCGTCGGCCGTCATGGCGTCTCCTGGAATGGTGCGGTCTGGGGTGCGGCGTCGGTCCCGGTGCCGGCCGCCGGGCCGGCCGGGACGGCGCCGTCATCGATGATCTCGCCGGTGGCGGTGTTCACGGCGGGTGTCGCGGATGGACGGGACGACAACGCCGCCGCAACAGTCTCCGCCGTCCGGCGTCCGATGCCGGGGACGGCGCAGAGTTCGTCGACGGTGGCCAGCCGGAGCTTCTTCAGCGAGCCGAAGTGCTTGAGCAGCGCCTGGCGGCGAGTCTCGCCGAGGCCGGGGACGGAGTCCAGCTCCCCGGCGGTGAGTCGCTTGGACCGCTTGCTGCGCTGGTAGGTGATGGCGAACCGGTGCGCCTCGTCGCGGACCCGCTGGAGCAGGTAGAGGCCCTCGCTGCTGCGCGGCAGGACCACCGGGTCGTCCTCGCCGGGCAGCCAGACCTCCTCCAGCCGCTTGGCCAGGCCGCAGAGGGCGACGTCGTCGATGCCGAGCTCGTCCAGGGCGCGCTTGGCGGCGGCGACCTGCGGCTGGCCGCCGTCGACGACCAGCAGCTGCGGCGGGTAGGCGAAGCGGCGCGGGCGGCCGGTCTCCGGGTCCACCGGGCCGACCACGACCTCCGGGCCGTCGGGGTCGTCGGACCCGCGGGCGGCGCCGTGCGGCCCGGGTCCGCCGGCCTCCGCGGGCGCGCCGGGGTCGTCCGCCTCGGGAACGGCCCACTCCCCGGTCTGCTCGCGCTCCTGGAGGTAGCGGCGGAACCGGCGTCCGATCACCTCGTGCATCGAGCGGACGTCGTCCTGGCCCTCGAAGCCCTTGATCTGGAACCGGCGGTACTCGCTCTTGCGGGCCAGGCCGTCCTCGAAGACCACCATCGAGGCGACCACGTCCTCGCCCTGGAGGTGCGAGATGTCGAAGCACTCGATCCGCAGGGGGACGGAGTCCAGCTCCAGCGCGTCGGCGATCTCCTGGAGGGCGCGGCTGCGGGTGGTGAGGTCGGAGGCGCGCTTGGTCTTGTGCAGCGCCAGCGCCTGCTGGGCGTTGCGCTGCACGGTGGCCATCAGGTCCTTCTTGTCGCCGCGCTGCGGGATCCGCAGGTCGACCTGGCTGCCGCGCAGGCCGGTCAGCCACTCCCGGACCGGTTCGGCGGGCTCCGGCAGCGCGGGCACCAGCACCTCGCGCGGCACGGCGCCGTCGCCGCCGCCGTAGAGCTGCTGCAGGGCGTGCTCGACCAGGGCCGCGGTGTCGACGTCCTCGACCTTGTCGGTGACCCAGCCGCGCTGGCCGCGGACCCGGCCGCCGCGGACGTGGAAGATCTGGACGGACGCCTCCAGCTCGTCCTCGGCGAGGGCGAGCAGGTCGGCGTCGGTGGCGTCGGCGAGGACGATGGCGTTCTTCTCCATCGCGCGCTTCAGCGCCCCGATGTCGTCCCGCAGCCGGCCCGCCTTCTCGTACTCCAGGTCGGCGGCGGCCTCCCGCATCTGCTCTTCCAGCCGGCGCAGGTAGTTGCCGGTGCGGCCGGCCATGAAGTCGCAGAAGTCCTCGGCCAGCTCGCGGTGTTCCTCGGCCGAGACCTTGCCGACGCAGGGCGCGGCGCACTTGCCGATGTAGCCGAGCAGACAGGGCCGGCCGACCTGGCGGGCCCGCTTGAAGACGCCGTTGGAGCAGGTGCGGACGGGGAAGACGCGCAGCAGCAGGTCGACCGTCTCGCGGATCGCCCAGGCGTGCCCGTAGGGGCCGAAGTAGCGCACGCCCTTCTTGTGCGCCCCGCGCATCACCTGGACCCGCGGGTACTCCTCGTTGAGGGTGACCGCGAGCTCCGGATAGCTCTTGTCGTCGCGGTACTTGACGTTGAAGCGGGGATCGAACTCCTTGATCCAGGAGTACTCCAGCTGGAGCGCCTCGACCTCGGTCGCGACGACCGTCCACTCCACCGAGGCGGCCGTGGTGACCATCGTCGCGGTCCGCGGGTGCAGCCCGGCGAGGTCCTGGAAGTAGGACGACAGCCGGGGCCGCAGGCTCTTGGCCTTGCCGACGTAGATGACCCGCCCGTGGGCGTCGCGGAACTTGTAGACGCCCGGCGAGGTCGGGATCGCGCCCGGTGCGGGGCGGTAGGTGGACGGGTCAGCCATGGGTCCACCGTACCGAGTCGGGCCGGGGCTGCGGAGGGGAGATCAACTGGTTCAGCTCGGGGTCACCTTGAGGTTGCCGCCCTCGACCGCCACGGAGTAGGCGGGGAGCGGGGTGGGCGCCGGTCCGTCCAGCACCGCGCCGTCGGTGATGGCGAACATGCTGCCGTGACAGGGGCATTGGATCTTCTGGTTCTTGACCTGGTCGACGATGCAGCCGGCGTGGGTGCACGTGGCGCTGAACGCCTTGTACTCGCCGGCGTTGGGCTGGGTCACCACGATCTTCTTGTCCCGGTAGACGGTGCCGCCGCCGACCGGCACGGCGGTGGCCGGGCCGACGTCCACCGGGGTCTTGGGCCCGGAGGACGTGGAGGTGGACGAGGACGACGAGGAGCAGCCGGCGACCGCCAGCGTGCCGCCGCCTGCGGCGAGGACGGCCGCGGCACCGCAGAGCAGGGTGCGGCGGGAGGTGGCGGGGTTCTCGCCCAGCGGGCTCTCGGGGGCCTCGGACATGTGGTTCGCTCCTGGAGTCGCTGCGGTTCGCCGCGGGTCCCCCCGCGGCGCCGGTCGGCGGTGATTCTATGCGGCCCTTACCCGGCCGCCCCCCGAGCGGGGGTCGGCCGGGCCGGTGTCGTGCCGCCGACCTCGCGGCGCTACTTCTTCTTGGCGACCGCCCGCTTGCGCGGGGCCTTCACCGGCGCCGCGGCGTCGGTGAACTCGCCCGGGAGGATGTCCCGGAGGAACTTGCCGGTGTGGCTCTCGGAGACCGCCGCGATATGCTCCGGCGTGCCCTCGGCCACCACCATGCCGCCGCCGGAGCCGCCCTCGGGGCCCATGTCGACGATCCAGTCGGCGGTCTTGATCACATCGAGGTTGTGCTCGATGACGATCACCGTGTTGCCCTTCTCCACCAGACCCGAGAGCACCTTGATCAGCTTGCTGATGTCCTCGAAGTGCAGACCGGTGGTGGGCTCGTCCAGCACGTAGACCGTCCGCCCGGTGGAGCGCTTCTGCAGCTCGGAGGCGAGCTTGACGCGCTGCGCCTCACCACCGGAGAGGGTCGGCGCGGACTGGCCGAGCCGGACGTAGCCGAGGCCGACGTCGTTGAGCGTCCGCAGGTGCCGGGCGATCGCCGGGACGGCCTCGAAGAAGTCCATCGCCTCCTCGATCGGCATGTCCAGGACCTCGGCGATGGACTTGCCCTTGAAGTGGACCTCCAGCGTCTCCCGGTTGTACCGGGCGCCGTGGCAGACCTCGCACGGCACGTAGACGTCCGGCAGGAAGTTCATCTCGATCTTGATGGTGCCGTCGCCGGAGCAGTTCTCGCAGCGGCCGCCCTTGACGTTGAACGAGAACCGGCCGGGCAGGTAGCCGCGGACCTTGGCCTCCTGCGTCTCGGCGAAGAGCCGCCGGACGTGGTCGAACACGCCGGTGTAGGTGGCCGGGTTGGAGCGCGGGGTGCGGCCGATCGGCGACTGGTCGACGTGCACGACCTTGTCCACCTGGTCGGTGCCGGTGATCCGGGTGTGCCGGCCCGGCACGCTGCGGGCGCCGTTCAGCTCCCGGGCGAGGTGGGTGTAGAGGATGTCGTTGACCAGCGTCGACTTGCCGGAGCCGGAGACCCCGGTGATCGCGGTGAACGTCCCGAGCGGGAAGCCGACCGTGACGTCCTTGAGGTTGTGCTCGCGGGCGCCGTGGACGGTCAGCTGGCGCTTCTTGTCCCGCTCGCGGCGGGTGGCCGGGATCGGGATGGACCGCTTGCCGGAGAGGTACTGGCCGGTCAGCGACTCCTTGTTGGCGAGCAGCTGCTTGAGCGAGCCGGAGTGCACCACCTTGCCGCCGTGCTCACCGGCGCCCGGGCCGATGTCGACCACCCAGTCGGCCATCTTGATGGTGTCCTCGTCGTGCTCGACGACGATCAGGGTGTTGCCGATGTCCCGCAGCCGGACCAGGGTCTCGATCAGCCGGTGGTTGTCCCGCTGGTGCAGGCCGATCGAGGGCTCGTCCAGCACGTAGAGCACGCCGACCAGGCCGGAGCCGATCTGGGTGGCGAGCCGGATCCGCTGGGCCTCGCCGCCGGACAGGGTGCCGGCCGCGCGGTTCAGCGAGAGGTAGTCCAGGCCGACGTCGACCAGGAACCGCAGCCGCTCGTTGACCTCCTTCAGGACGCGCTCGGCGATCCGCTTGTCCCGCGCGTTGAGCTTCATCGCGCCGAGGAAGTCCGAGCAGTCGCTGATCGACATCGCCGAGACGTCCGCGATGGACCGGCCCTCGACGGTGACGGCCAGCACGACCGGCTTGAGCCGGGTGCCCCGGCAGGTCGGGCAGGGCACCTCGCGCATGTAGCCCTCGAAGCGCTCGCGGCTGCTGTCGCTCTCCGCCTCGGTGTGCCGGCGCTGGATGAACGGCACCGCGCCCTCGAAGCCCGTGGTGTAGGAGCGGTCCCGGCCGTAGCGGTTGCGGTAGCGCACCTCGACCTGGTGCTTGTGCCCGTACAGCAGCGCCTTCCTGGCGCGGGCCGGCAGCCCGGCCCAGGGGAGGTCCGTCCGGAAGCCCAGCTCGCCGGCGAGGGCGTCGATCAGGCGCTGGAAGTACTCCTTGGTGTGGCCGCCGGACCACGGGTGGATAGCCCCCTCGTCCAGCGACTTCTCCTCGTCGGGGACGACCAGCTCCGGGTCGACCTCCATCCGGTTGCCCAGGCCGGAGCAGTCCGGGCAGGCGCCGAACGGCGAGTTGAAGGAGAACGAGCGCGGCTCCAGCTCCTCGAACGACACGTCGTCGTACGGGCAGTAGAGGTGCTCGGAGTACATCCGCTCGCGCTCCGGGTCGCCCTCCGGGAGGTCGACGAAGTCGAGCACGACCATGCCGCCGCCGAGCCGCAGGGCCGTCTCCACCGAGTCGGTCAGCCGGCGCTTGGCGCTGCTCTTCACGGTGAGGCGGTCGATGACCACCTCGATGGTGTGCTTCTCCTGCTTCTTGAGCTTGGGCGGCTCGGCGAGCTGGACCGTCTCGCCGTCCACCCGGGCCCGGGCGTAGCCCTTGGACTGGAGGTCGGCGAAGAGGTCGACGAACTCGCCCTTGCGCTCGCGCACCACCGGGCTGAGCACCTGGAACCGGGTGCCCTCGGTGAGCTCCAGCACCTTGTCCACGATCGCCTGCGGGGACTGCTTGGCGATCGGGCGGCCGCAGTGCGGGCAGTGCGGCTTGCCGATCCGCGCGAACAGCAGGCGCAGGTAGTCGTAGACCTCGGTGATGGTGCCGACGGTCGAGCGCGGGTTCCGGTTGGTGGACTTCTGGTCGATCGAGACGGCCGGGGAGAGGCCTTCGATGAAGTCGACGTCGGGCTTGTCCATCTGCCCGAGGAACTGACGGGCGTAGGAGGACAACGACTCGACGTATCGGCGCTGGCCCTCGGCGAAGATCGTGTCGAAGGCGAGCGAGGACTTGCCGGAGCCGGAGAGGCCCGTGAAGACGATGAGGGAGTCGCGGGGCAGGTCGAGCGAGACGTTCTTGAGGTTGTGCTCGCGAGCACCGCGGACGATGAGGCGGTCGGCCACTGCTTCTGGCGCCTTTCTCCGGGGCGAGATGGCTTTGCGTGAGAGGTGTACTTCTTCCAGGATGCGCCTGCCAGCCTATAGCTCAGGCGTTCGATTCTCGACCTTGTCCAGCGGAGTCCACCCGATCGAGTGAGAGACCTGCTCGACGTTGACCGGGCCTGTTCGAGAAAAGCCCTGCTCAGCCGTGACATCGGAGATAGCGTCACCCTCGTCAACGAGCGAGTGCCCGTGCGGGCAACGCTGCCGACCACTCCGACGGAGGCCGCCACCGATGACCGACCCCCAGACCGCCGCCGACCTCGCCGACGAGCGGCTCCGGCTGGTCGCCACCAGCACCGGGCACCTGCTGCACACCGTGGCCGGACTGAAGCCCGAGGCCCTCGCGGAGCCCTCCGCCCTGCCGGGCTGGACTCGGGGCCACGTGCTGGCCCACCTGGCCCGCAACGCGGACTCGCTGGTCAATCTGCTCGACGGCGCCCGGACCGCCACCGACATCCCGCAGTACCCCAGCGACGAGGCCCGTGACCAGGGCATCGAGGACGGCGCCGGCCGCCCGCTCGACGTCCAGCTCGACGACCTGCGCGACTCCGACGAGCGGTTCGCCGCGGCCGCCGCGGCGCTGGCGCCCGGGGCCTGGACGGCCTCGGTGCGCCACCGCACCGGCTACGTCTTCCCGGCCGCCGACATCCCGTGGAAGCGGCTGATGGAGGTCGAGTACCACCACGTCGACCTGGCCGCCGGCTACTCCCCCGCGCACTGGCCGGAGCTCTTCGCGGTGGCCGAGTTCCGGCGCCTGTCCGACCGGCTGGCGGGCGCCGAGGGCCTGCCCGCGGTCGAGCTGGTCGCCGACGACACCGAGGACCGGGCCGTGATCGGCACCGCCGGCGAGGGGCCCGGGCTGACCGCCGAGGGCCCGGTGCGGGCGCTCGCCGCCTGGCTCTCCGGCCGCTCCGACGGCGACGGCCTGCAGGTCCACCGCGGCGGCGACCAGCTCGCCGACGGCCGCAGCGCGCTGCCCGCGCTCCCGCCGCTGGGCTGACGCGGGGCGGGCACCCGCACCGGGCCGGGCCCCGGCACGGGAAGATCCACAAGACGCGGCCCGGCCGCGCGACGATGCTGGCAGCAGGGGCGATGCCGACGGCGGCCCCGGAACGACGAGGAGCGGACGGATGACGTACCACGGAGCGGTCAAGGTCGGCGGGCCGCCGGACGTGCGCGAGCTGGCCCACCTGATCATCACCAAGGCGGCCGTCGGCCCGTACGACAACAACGCCTACCTGCTGCGCTGCCGGGCCACCGACGAGCAGCTGCTGATCGACGCCGCCGCCGACGCGCCGGTGCTGCTGGAGACGGTCGGTGCCGAGCTGACCACCGTGGTCACCACGCACCGCCACCACGACCACTGGGGCGCGCTCGCCGAGGTGGTCGCGGCGACCGGCGCCCGCACCGCCGCCGGGCGGTACGACGCCGAGGGCATCGACGTCCCGACCGAGCTGCTGCTGGAGGACGGCGAGCCGCTGCGGTTCGGGCAGATCGAGCTGACCGTCCGGCACCTGGTCGGGCACACCCCCGGCGCCATCGTGCTGGTCTACGACGACCCCCAGGGCCACCCGCACGTCTTCACCGGCGACTGCCTCTTCCCCGGTGGCGTCGGGAACACCTGGGACGACAGGGCCGCCTTCGAGAGCCTCTACCGGGACGTCAACGAGAAGATCTTCGACGTGCTGCCGGACGAGGCCTGGGTGTACCCCGGCCACGGCAAGGACACCACCCTCGGCGCGGAGCGCCCGCACCTCCAGGAGTGGCGCGAGCGCGGCTGGTAGCCCCGGTACGAGGAACGGCGGGCCCGCGACCACTGCTCGGTCGCGGGCCCGCCGCCGTGGCCCCCGGGGGTCCGGGGGAACAGGGGATCAGGCGTCGATCTTCTCCGGGGCCTCGTCGGCCCGCTCCTGCTTCTTCGCGGCGATCAGGCTGGTCACCGTGGTGACGGCCAGCACCACCACGATGAAGCCCAGCGAGAACGGGATGCCGATCTCGGGGACGTGCACACCCTGCTCGTGCAGCGCGTGCAGCACCAGCTTCACGCCGATGAAGCCGAGGATCACCGACAGGCCGTACGAGAGGTGGACCAGCTTCTTCAGCAGCCCGCCGATCAGGAAGTACAGCTGGCGCAGCCCCATCAGGGCGAAGGCGTTCGCGGTGAAGACGATGTACGGGTCCTGGGTCAGGCCGAAGATCGCCGGGATCGAGTCCAGCGCGAACAGGACGTCCGTGGTGCCGATCGCGAGCATCACGATCAGCATCGGCGTCATCAGCCGACGGCCGTTCTCCCGGATGAAGAGCTTGGTGCCGTGGTACTTGTCGGTCGACGGGAAGCGCTGCTCGATCGACTTGAGCAGCCGGTTCTCCTCGAACTCCTCGTCCTCCTCGTCGGCCCGGGCCTCCTTGATCAGCTTCCAGGCCGTCCAGACCAGGAAGCCGCCGAAGATGAAGAACACCCAGGAGAACTGCGCCACCAGGGCCGCGCCGCCGGCGATGAAGACCGCCCGCAGCACCAGGGCGATGATCACACCGAACATCAGCACGCGCTGCTGGTAGATCTTCGGCACCGCGAACTTGCCCATGATCAGGATGAACACGAACAGGTTGTCGACGCTGAGCGACTTCTCGGTGATGTACCCGGCGAAGAACTCACCGGCCGGCTTGGAACCGGAGTGCCACCAGAGGAACCCGCCGAAGACGGCGGCCAGCACGATCCAGACCGTGGTCCAGACACCGGCTTCCTTGACCGACACCTCGTGCGGCTTGCGGCCGCCGATGAAGAAGTCGGCCACGATCAGGGCCAACAGCACACCGATCGTGCCGATCCACAAACTTACGGAAACGTCCACTACTGCTCCTCCGGCAGGTAGGCGAGACAGTCATCGTCACTGCCGGAGGTCTCTTCCGCCCGCCGGGCGCATGGGCGGCGCCCGCGGACCAGCGCCCCGGGACGCCGCCAGGTGGGCGCCCGTGATGACGGGACAACTGCGAGGGAATACTCCCCTCCGCTCCCACGAGGCTAACAGAAGAACCAAGAGAAGGTAAAGAAGGTAAAGAACGACCCGGGGCGTCCGCCGCCGGCCGGGGCCCCGCCCGCTAGAGGAAGGGCTCGATGGCCGGCAGCAGGTCCTGGAAGGTCCGGCCCCGGGCCGGCGCGCCGATCGCCTGCATCCCCCAGCCGCCGGACGGCTCGCGGAACACCTTCGCCATGATCTGCCCGGTGTGCGGGCCGCCGCCGGCCAGCTCGTAGCGGGCCAGCTCCAGCCCGGTCGAGTCGTCCACCAGCCGGCAGTACGCGTTCTGCACCTCGGCGAAGGTCTGCCCGGTGTACGAGCTGACCGTGAACACCACCTGGGTGATGTGCACCGGTACGTGGGCCAGGTCGACCAGGATCGACTCGTCGTCCTCGCCCGCCCCGGTGCCGCCGACCAGGTTGTCCCCGGTGTGCCGGACGGAGCCGTCGTTGCTCTCCAGGTGCTGGAAGAAGACCACGTCGGACGGGGTCTGCTCGGCGTACAGCAGCGCCGAGGCGTCCAGGTCGATCTGTCGCGTCCGGCTGCCGAAGAGGCCGCGCTTGGGCGCCGCCTTCCAGCCCAGCCCCATCCGGACGACCGTCAGCGACTCGCCCGAACCCTTCTGCAGGCTGACCTGCTGCCCCTTGGCAAGGTTCACCGACACGGCATTGTCCTCTCTGCCCAGCCGGGCGGTCGGTATCCGCGCCGGCTTCACGGTGGAACACCCCCTTGCCGTCCCCCGGCTGAGGCCCCCTGATGCGACCGCCCGTCCCGGGCGGCACCGCAGGCCAGCCTAGGGCCTGCGGTCGGCCGCGTCCGTCAGCGTCTACCCGTTTGTGGCAAGGCTGAGACACCGCCGGGCTTGACCGGTACCGGATCCGGCCAAGCCCGGCGCGGGCCGCGACCGGCCCTACGCGATACCCGCCTCGCGCATCTGGCGGAGCTCCTTCTTCAGCTCCTTGACCTCGTCGCGCAGCCGGGCCGCGACCTCGAACTGGAGGTCCGTCGCGGCCGCGTGCATCCGCTCCGTCATCGACTGGATCAGCTCGGCCAGCTCGGCCGCCGGCAGGCTCTTGGCGGGCTTGCGGTCCGCGCCCAGCGCCGGCACCGGGGCCTTGCCCTTGCCCCCCGCCCGGTAGCCGGAGGAGAGCAGCTCGTCGGTGTCGACCTCCTCGCGGGCGAGGGTGTCCAGGATGTCGCCGATCTTCTTGCGGAGCGGCTGCGGGTCGATCCCGTGCTTCTTGTTGTAGGCCTGCTGCACGGCCCGGCGGCGGTTGGTCTCGTCGATCGCCTTCGCCATCGAGGGGGTGATCCGGTCCGCGTACATGTGGACCTGGCCGGAGACGTTGCGGGCCGCGCGGCCGATGGTCTGGATCAGCGAGGTGCCGGAGCGCAGGAAGCCCTCCTTGTCCGCGTCCAGGATCGCCACCAGGGAGACCTCGGGCAGGTCGAGGCCCTCACGGAGCAGGTTGATGCCGACCAGCACGTCGTACCGGCCGGCCCGCAGCTCGCGCAGCAGCTCGACCCGGCGCAGCGTGTCGACGTCGCTGTGCAGGTACCGGACCCGGATGTCCAGACCGAGCATGTAGTCGGTGAGGTCCTCGGCCATCTTCTTGGTGAGGGTGGTGACCAGGACGCGCTCGTCCCGCTCCACCCGCGTCCGCACCTCGTGCACCAGGTCGTCGATCTGGCCCTCGGTCGGCTTGACGATCACCTCGGGGTCGATCAGGCCGGTCGGGCGGATGATCTGCTCGACCTGGCCGTCGCCGCGGGACAGCTCGTACGCGCCGGGGGTGGCCGAGAGGTAGACGGTCTGGTCGGTCCGCTCCAGGAACTCCTCCCACTTGAGCGGGCGGTTGTCCATCGCGGAGGGCAGCCGGAAGCCGTGCTCGACCAGGGTGCGCTTGCGGGAGGCGTCGCCCTCGTACATCGCGCCGATCTGCGGGACGGTGACGTGCGACTCGTCGATGACCAGGAGGAAGTCCTCCGGGAAGTAGTCGAGCAGGGTGTTCGGCGGGGAGCCGGGCGCGCGGCCGTCGAAGTGCATCGAGTAGTTCTCGACGCCCGAGCAGGTGCCGATCTGGCGGAGCATCTCGATGTCGTAGGTGGTGCGCATCCGCAGCCGCTGGGCCTCCAGCAGCTTGCCCTGCTTCTCCATCCGGGCCAGCGTCTCGGCCAGCTCCTTCTCGATGTCGTTGACCGCACGCTCCATCCGCTCCGGGCCGGCCACGTAGTGCGAGGCGGGGAAGACGTGGACGGAGTCGTCCTGGCTGATGATCTCGCCGGTCAGCGGGTGCAGGGTGTACAGCGACTCGATCTCGTCGCCGAACATCTCGATCCGCAGGGCGAGCTCCTCGTAGACCGGGAAGATCTCGATGGTGTCGCCGCGGACCCGGAAGGTGCCGCGGGTGAAGGCGAGGTCGTTGCGGGTGTACTGGATGTCGACGAAGCGGCGCAGCAGCACGTCGCGGTCGATCTCCTCGCCCACCTTGAGCCGGACCATCCGGTCGACGTACTCCTGCGGGGTGCCGAGGCCGTAGATGCAGGAGACGGACGCGACGACGACCACGTCCCGGCGGGTGAGCAGCGAGTTGGTCGCGGAGTGGCGCAGCCGCTCGACCTCCTCGTTGATCGAGGAGTCCTTCTCGATGTAGGTGTCCGTCTGCGGGACGTACGCCTCGGGCTGGTAGTAGTCGTAGTACGAGACGAAGTACTCGACCGCGTTGTTCGGCAGGAGTTCCCGGAACTCGTTGGCCAGCTGGGCGGCCAGGGTCTTGTTCGGCGCCATCACCAGGGTGGGGCGCTGCAGCTTCTCGATCATCCAGGCCGTGGTGGCCGACTTGCCGGTGCCGGTGGCGCCGAGCAGGACGACGTCCTTCTCCCCCGCGCGGATCCGGCGCTCCAGCTCGGCGATCGCCGCCGGCTGGTCGCCATTGGGCTGGAAGGGGCTGACGACCTCGAAGGGCGTCTCTGAGCGCTCAATACTCGTGATGGGTCGCACGTGTCCACCGTACGACCCACCACTGACAACCGGCGCCTACTTGGCGCTGTCCCGGGCCAGCGCGACCAGCCGGGAGACCGCCCGGAGGTACTTCTTGCGGTAGCCGCCGCGCAGCATCTCCTCGGGGAAGACCTGGTCGAAGGGGATCCCGGAGGCGGTGATCGGCAGCTCGCGGTCGTACATCCGGTCGGCGAGGACGACCAGGCGCAGCGCGGTCGACTGGTCGTCGACCTGCCGCACGCCGCGCAGGCAGACCGCCTGCACGTCGTCCAGCAGCGCGCCGTAGCGGCTCGGGTGGACGGCGGAGAGGTGGTCGAGCAGCCCGGAGAACTCGTCCAGCGAGGCGCCCGGGGTGCGGGCGGCGACGGCGGCGACGGTCTCGTCGTCGTACGGCGGCGGGGCGGCCGGCAGGCCGCGGTGGCGGTAGTCCTGGCCGTCGATCCGCATCGGGCGGAAGTGCGCGGAGAGGCCCTGGATCTCGCGCAGGAAGTCGGCGGCGGCGAACCGGCCCTCGCCGAGCTTCTCCGGCAGGGTGTTCGAGGTGGCGCAGAGCTTGACGCCGTTGTCGACCAGGCGGCCGAGCAGGGTGGAGACCAGCACCGTGTCGCCCGGGTCGTCCAGCTCGAACTCGTCGATGCAGAGCAGGCGGTGGTCGGAGAGGGTCCGGACGGCCTGCTGGAAGCCGAGCGCGCCGACCAGGTTGGTCAGCTCGACGAAGGTGCCGAACGCCTTAGGGCCGGGGGCGGCGTGCCAGAGCGAGGCCAGCAGGTGGGTCTTGCCGACGCCGTAGCCGCCGTCCAGGTAGACGCCGGCCGGGCCGGTGGGCACGGGGGCCGTACGGCGGAACCAGCTGCGCTTGGGGGCGCCGCCGTCTCCGGCGTTGAGCGTGCCGGCGAACTGCTCCAGGACCTGGACCGCCTCGTACTGGCTGGGCTGGTTCGGGTCCGGGAGGTACGTTCCGAAGCTGACGAGGGAGAAGCGCGGTGGCGGGACCATCTCGGCCACCAGGCGCTCGGCGGGGACGACGGGGCGCCGGTCGGTGAGCGCGAGGGGAGCGGTGGCCACGTCTGCGGTCGCTATCGGCTCGGTCGGCGCGTCGGGGAGTGGGGCTGCGGGCACGGTACTAGAGGGTACGCCTGCCGGCGCACCGCTCGGGCCGAGGGCCGCCGGTGGATCGCCGGGCCCCGGGCGACGAGACTGGACGGCATGCAACAGTTGATCAGTCCGCTGTCCCGGCCGTTCGCCGATCCCGCGTCGCTGGAGTCGCTCGCCGCCGTCTACGCGTACCCCGAGCAGGTGAATCACGGCCGGCCGTGGCTGCGGGCCAACATGGTGGCCGGCCTGGACGGCGGGGCGAAGCTGGCGGGCCTGTCCGAGGGGCTCTCGGGGGACGCCGACAAACGGATCTTCGGAGTGCTGCGGGCGCTGTCGGACGTGGTGCTGGTGGGCGCCGAGACGGTCCGCGCCGAGGGGTACCGGCCGGGCCGGGCCCGGGCCGACTTCGCCGCGGCGCGGGCGGCGGCCGGGCAGGCCCCGGCCCCGGTGATCGCGATCGTCAGCCGCTCGCTGGGGCTGGACCTCGCGGCGCCGCTGTTCACCGAGCCGCTGGTGCGGACGGTGGTGATCACCACCGAGGACGCGCCGGCGCGCAGCCGCCGGGCGGTGGCCGAGGTGGCCGACGTGGTGGTGGCCGGGAAGGGCTCGGTGGACCTGCCCGCCGCGGTCGCCGCGTTGGCCGAGCGGGGGTGGACGAGGCTGCTGAGCGAGGGCGGTCCGCGGCTGCTGGGGCAGCTCGCCGCCGCGGACCTGCTGGACGAGCTGTGCCTGTCGGTGGCACCGCTGATCACGGCCGGCGACGCGCCGCGCATCATCCACGATGCGGAAATGCCTGACGTGCAGCGGATGCGACTGGTCTCATTGATCGAGCAGAAAGGATTCCTCTTCACCCGCTACCTGCGTCTTCACCCGCAAGCCGCGTCACCGGCCCCCGTGACCGCCGGACAGTGATCCCGCTCTCCTTCGGGAGCTCCACCCGCGTGGCCCGCAGGGTCGCGGGGCAGCATGCGGAAAGCTTCCCGCCGGGCAGTATGGGATGCGATGCCGGGGCCCGGGGGCCGGTCATGGAAGGGACTCACGTGTTCAAGACGGTACTGATGATCGAAAAGGCGCTCTCCGACGCCGATGTGGAGCTCGTCACCACGCTCCACAGCGACGAGAAGGTGTCCTTCGTCGTCCTGATGCAGCCGCGCGGCAAACAGGACGAGCTGCTGAGGGCGCTGGACGACGTCGCCCTCGGCCACCTCGACAAGGTGGTGCGCGAGCACGACGAGTCCGAGCACGAGCCGACGGTGGCCGGCGAATCGCTCGCCCACAGCCTGCGCCACCTGCGCCAGGCCGGCGCGGAGGCGATCGGCGAGCTGGTCGAGGAGAAGCCGCTGGACCGGCTGCGCGCGGTGGTCGAGGAGCACCGGGCCGACGAGGTCGTGGTGCTCACCTCGCCGCACTTCGTGGAGGAGTTCTTCCACCGCGACTGGGCCTCCCAGGCCCGGCACAAGGTGGGTGTCCCGGTCCTGCGACTGTTCGCCAGCGACTCCTGAACCGACCCGCCGGTGGTGCAGAATCGTCCTTGCGGCCCGTCCGCGAGGACGATTCGCCCGTTGGTCCGCCGACCGACGTACCCGCTGCACCCGCTCTGCCCCTTGTCTGCCCCCGCCCGTACGGAGCCTTGCCTTGAACGACGCCGCGCACGACCTGCACGCCCCGCACTTCATCGGTATCGGCGGCGCCGGGATGTCCGGCCTGGCGAAGATCCTCGCGGTGCGCGGCGCCAGCGTCTCCGGCAGCGACTCCAAGGAGTCCGAGACCGTCCTGGCGCTGCGCGCGCTCGGCGCCGTCGTGCACATCGGCCACGCCGCCGAGCACGTGCCGGACGGTGTCAGCAGCGTGGTGGTGTCCAGCGCCATCCGCGCGGACAACCCGGAGCTGGCCACCGCCCGCGAGCGGGGCGTCCCGGTGGTCCACCGCTCCGACGCGCTGGCCGCGCTGATGGGCGGCCGCCGGGCGCTGGCCGTGGCCGGCACCCACGGCAAGACCACCACCACCAGCATGCTCGCCGTCGCCCTCGGCGAGCTGGGCCTCGACCCCTCGTACGCGATCGGCGGCGACCTCGACGCGCCCGGCTCCAACGCCCACCACGGCACCGGCGAGATCTTCGTCGCGGAGGCCGACGAGAGCGACCGCAGCTTCCACAAGTACGCGCCCGAGGTGGCGATCGTGCTCAACGTCGAGCTCGACCACCACGCGAACTACGCCTCGATCGAGGAGATCTACGAGTCCTTCGAGACCTTCGTCGGCCGGATCGCCCCCGGCGGCACCCTGGTGGTCTCCGCCGACCACGACGGCGCCCGCGAGCTGACCTCCCGGGTGGCCGGCCGCGAGGGCCTGAACGTCGTCACCGTCGGCGCGGCCGAGGACGCCGACGTCCGCGTGCTGTCGGTGGTCGCGCACGGCATGACCAGCGAGGTCACCGTCCGGCTGGACGGCGCCGAGCTGACCTTCACCGTCTCGGTGCCCGGCCGGCACTACGCCCACAACGCGGTCGCGGCGCTGGCCGCCGGCGTCGCCCTGGGCGTGCCGGCCGCCGACCTCGCCAAGGCGCTCGGCGCCTACACCGGCGTGCGGCGGCGGCTCCAGCTCAAGGGCGAGGCGGCCGGCGTCCAGGTGATCGACTCCTACGCCCACCACCCCACCGAGATGACCGCCGACCTGGAGGCGATCCGCGAGGGCCTGGACGGCGCCGGGCGGGTGCTCGTGGTCTTCCAGCCGCACCTGTTCAGCCGCACCCAGCAGCTCGCCGAGGAGATGGGCCGGGCGCTCGCCCTGGCCGACGCCTCGGTGGTGCTGGACATCTACCCCGCCCGCGAGGACCCGATCCCCGGCGTCACCAGCGAGCTGATCATCGACGCGGCGAAGCGGGCCGGCGCCGAGGTCACCGCCGAGCACGCGTTCGACGCCGCCCCCGCCCTGCTGGCGGGCCTGACCCGCCCGGGCGACCTGCTGCTCACCATGGGTGCCGGTGACGTCACCAACCTCGGGCCGGAAATCCTCCGGCACCTCGCGAGCGTTGGCACCGACGTCCGAGACCTGCCGACCGGGAGTCTGCGATGAGCTACGAGATCGAGAAGAGCGACGCCGAGTGGCGCGCCGAGCTGAGCCCCGACGAGTACCACGTGCTCCGCGAAGCCGGCACCGAGCGCCCGTTCACGGGTGAGTACACCGACACCAAGACCGTCGGCGTCTACAGCTGCCGCGCCTGCGGGTCGGAGCTGTTCAGCTCGGAGACCAAGTTCGACAGCCACTGCGGCTGGCCGTCCTACTACGCCCCGCTCGCCGGGGACCGGGTGCAGTACATCGAGGACACCACGCTCGGCATGCGCCGGGTGGAGGTCCGCTGCGCGCGCTGCGGCGGGCACCTGGGCCACGTCTTCGAGGGCGAGGGCTACGGCACGCCGACCGACCAGCGCTACTGCATCAACAGCATCTCGCTGACGCTGCGCCCGGCCGACGGCGGCTGAGCACGGCACGCGGGCCCGGGAGCCGGTTCGGCGCCCGGGCCCGCGGCTATCCGCCGACCGGCTGGAAGCGCACCGGGAGGTGGAGCAGGGCGCGGTGGAACGGGCCCGGGCGCCAGAGGAGGTCCTCGGCGCCGGTGCTCAGTTCGAGGTCGCTCAGCCGGCTGGTGAGCTGCTCGATCGCGGTGATCGCGATCAGCAGCGCCGGGTCCCGGGCCGGACAGGCGTGCGGGCCGGCCGCCCAGGCCAGGTGGGCGGACTCGCCGCTGCGCAGCTCGGTGCCGTCGGTGGGCGGCGCGGCCTGCGAGTTGGCGGCCCCGTAGGAGACCAGCACCAGCGAGCCGGCGGGGATCTCCCGGCCGTGGAAGGTGATGTCGTAGCGAGGGTAGTGGGCGGAGAGGTTGGCCAGCGGCGGGTCGTGCCAGAGCACCTCGTCGATCGCCTGGTAGGCCGTCATGGCGCCGCCGAACAGCGATCCCGCGTACCGGGCGTCGGTGAGCAGCCGCATCAGCGCGTTGCCGATCAGATTGGTGGTCGGCTGGTTCCCGGCGATCATGGTGAGGGTGATCTGCCGGACCACCTCGTCGTTGTCCAGCCCGGCCGGGTGGGTGAGGAACCACGAGGTGAGGTCGTGCCGGGGGCGCTCGCGCCGCTCGGCGACCATGTCGGTGACCACGGAGACGAGGTCGCCGTAGGCGGCGACGGCCTTCTCGGTGGACTCCATCATGCCGGCGATGCCGGCCACCAGCCGGGCGCTGTGCTCCTCGGGGACGCCGAACCAGGTGTTGAACACGGCCACCGGCAGCTGCCGGGCGTACTCGTCGATCAGATCGGCCGAACCGGTGGCCACGAAGGCGTCGATCAGCCGGTGCGCGACCTCGGCGACCCGGCGCTGCAGCAGGTGCGGTTCGAGCAGGGCCAGGCCGTCGGTGATCACCTGGCGGTAGCGGGCGTGCACCTCGCCGTCGCTGAAGAAGGCGGTGGGGCGGTAGCCGAGCACCGGCAGGAGCGGGGAGGTCGGCGGGACGGTCTGCTGCCAGGCCCGGGAGTCCTTGGAGAAGGTGTCGGTGTCGCGCAGCAGGTCCAGCGCGGCCTGGTAGTCGGTGACCAGCAGGGCCTCCACGCCGGGCGAGATCTCCACCGGGGCGACGGCGCCGTAGCGGCGCAGCCGCTCGTAGACGAGTTGCGGGTCGGCGGCGAAGGCCGGGCCGTAGATCGGCACCGGCCGGGTGCCGGGCGCGCTGCCGGAGCCGGCGGCCGGGCCGGCGGCCGTGGGGGCCTCGTCGGTGGCGGTCGCTTCGGCGGTGGCGGTCGCTTCGTCGGTGCTGGTCACGGCTGCTCCGGGGCGGCGTCGGGTGTGGCGGGCAGACCGTGCAGCACGTGCTCGGTCAGCGCGATCAGTGCGTCGAGGCTGGAACCGCGCTCACGGGCGTCGCAGAGCACCAGCGGGGTGGCGGCGTGCAGGTCCAGGTGGGCCCGGAGCACCTCGATCGGGTGCGCGGGCGCGCCCGGGAAGCAGTTGACGGCGACCGCGTAGGGCAGCCCCTGCTCCTCGACCATGTCCATGATCTCGAAGGAGTCGGCGAGCCGGCGGGTGTCGGCCAGCACCAGGGCACCGAGGGCGCCGCGGGCGATGTCCTGCCAGAGCGGGAAGAACCGGCGCTGCCCGGGGGTGCCGAACATGTAGAGCACCACCTGCCCGGGCAGCGTCAGGCGGCCGAAGTCGACCGCCACCGTGGTGGTGGTCTTGCCCGGCAGACCCTCCGCGTCGTCGACGGGGGCACCGGTCTCGGTCATCGCCTCCTCGGTGTGCAGCGTGGGGATCTCCGACAGGGTGCGGATCAGCGTGGTCTTCCCGACGCCGAACGGGCCGGCGACCAC
This sequence comes from Kitasatospora sp. NPDC001603, assembly GCF_040298365.1. Lineage (NCBI taxonomy): Bacteria > Bacillati > Actinomycetota > Actinomycetes > Kitasatosporales > Streptomycetaceae > Kitasatospora > Kitasatospora sp. NPDC001603. The sequence continues at coordinate 31,464 of NZ_JBEPAA010000006.1, read as the reverse complement.
CAGCTTCATCAGCGTCTGGTCCCGGTCGGGCAGGTAGCCCACCCGGTCGGTCCGGCCGGTCGGGCTACCGGAGCGTGCGGAGTCCAACGAGGAGCCTCTCGACGATGGAGCGGTCGGTCTGCTGTGCGCGGGGGATCGGGGCACGGGCCTGTAAGCAGCCCGCCTCGACCAGGTCGGCCGCGAGGAAGACGGTGGCGCTGACCGGCAGGCGCAGGTGGGCGGCGGCCTCCACCACGGTCAGTGCGCCCGGCCGCAGCAGCTCCCAGAGCCGCCGGTGTTCGTCCTCCACGTCCTGCGGCGGCTCCGCACCGGCCGCGTACAGGACGGTGAGCCGATCGAAGCCCGCCGTGCCGGGCCTGGTCCGGCCGCCGGTGGCCAGGTAGGCGGGGACCATCCGCCTGCGGGGTACGGCGGTCATGACCGGGCGGTGGTGTCCTGCTGCCGGGCCGGGCTCGCCAGCGCGCGGCCCAGGGCGGCGACCTGCACCTGCATCTGGTAGGCCACGTTGCCGAGTTGGGCCTCCGGCGTGGTGAACACCGCGAGTGAGGTGTTCTCCCCGGCCGGGACGACGATGGCGAAGCCCAGCTCGGACTCCACCACCGTCTGTGCCAGCCGGGGCTGCTCGACGTCGGTGAAGGCGGTGGTGAACGCGCGGGCGGCGGCGTGCACGGTGGCGGTCATCGCGGCGACCCGCTCCGCCGAGGCGCGGCCGAGGCCGGCCGAGGCGCCCTCGACGAGGCCGTCACCGGTCGCGATCACCGCGTGCAGGACGCCCGGCAGCTCCAGCAGCGGGGTCAGCACCCACGAGATCTCATCGGTGGCGGTAGGGCTGGGCGTGCTCACTGCTCGGCTCCTTCGGAGGTCTGGGCGGGGTGGCGGCCGGTCCGGTCCGAGCGGCCGGCGGGGCCGGGGTGGTCGGCGGCCTCCGCTCCGGTGGCCTCGGCGCGGGTGGTGCTCGTGGGGACGGCGCTCGTGGAGGCGGCGCTCGTGGAGGTGTCGCTCGTGGAGGTGTCGCTCGTGGGGGCGGTACCCGTCGTGCCGGTACCCGCCGGGTCGGTGGCGGCTCCGGTGGCGGTCGGGTCCGGGGCCCCGCCGGGCGAGGTGCCCGCGGCGGCCGCCTCCGCGACGGCGGCGCGGCCGGAGCCCGTGCCCTGCTGCAGGGCGTCCCAGCGGGCGGCCGCCCGCTCGGGCGTCCGGGCGGACCGGCCGGTGGCCGCGGACCGCGCCGCGCCGTCCGCGGCATCCTCCGGCGCGGCCGCCCCGCCGGAGGGCCGGGCCGCCTCCGGCACCTGCGGGCCGAGCGGTCGGCGCCGGCGCCGGCTCGGCAGACCGCTGTCGTCGGCGGTCACCCCCCGTACCGGCGGCACGACGTGCATGGCCGGCGCCGGGTGCCGGGTCGGCGTGTCGTGCCCGTCCGGCACGTCGTGCCACTCCGGCACGTCCTGCCCGGTGGGATCATCGGATCCCGCACGCGGGGTCGGCACCGCCTGGACGGTGGGCGCGGGAGCCGGGCCGGCGCCCGCCCGCAGTGGCAGCGGGGTGAGCACCGAGAGCGGCTGCTCCTCGTCCACGACCGTCAGCAGGGCGGCCGGGATCCGCACGATGGTCCGCATGCCGCCGTACGGCGAGGGCTCGATGTGACAGGAGAACCCGTACTGCCGGGCGAGCTTGCCGACCACCGCGAAGCCGGTCTTCGGCGGGTTGCCGAGCTCCGTCAGCAGCACGTCCGAGGGACCGGCCAGCAGCCGGCGGGCCCGGCGCAGCTGGTCCTCCTCCATCCCGATGCCGCTGTCGTCGATGATCACCAGGGCGCCGCGGCCGCCCTGCTGGACGGTCACCGGCACATCGGTCTCCGGGTGCGAGTACGACGCGGCGTTGGCGAGCAGCTCGGCGATCGTGATGGCGAGCGGCTCGGCGGCCCGGGCGACCACGGCGAGCCGGTTCTCGCGCAGGTGGTTGGCCACCTTGATCCGGGCGTAGCCGGGCACCCGGGAGAGCGCCCCGACCACCACCTCGGCCAGCGGCGAGTCGGTCCGGGCCAGACCGGGCCAGGCCTCGCAGAGCACCGCGATGGTCTGGATCCGGCGCAGCGCGACCTCGTTGCGGAAGTCGACCTCCAGTAGCCGCGGGTCGTCGTTGTCGTGCTGGAGCTGCTGGACCAGGCTCTGGATCTGGTACAGCAGGGTCTGGATCTTGGAGGTGGCACCGCGCATCGCGGCCCGGGCGGCGGCGTCGACCCGCTCGCGCTCACCGGTGACGGCCGCGACCGAGGCGTCCAGCACGGCCTGGAGGGCGCGCACCGCCTCGGGACCAGCGGCCCGCGCGTCCAGCGGCCCGGTGTCCGGCGCGTTGGGGTGGCTGAGCCGCAGCGCGGCGGCCGCCACCCGCTCCTCGGCCAGGTGGCCGACCTCGGCCAGCAGGGCGGCCGACCGCCCCTGGGCGGCCGCGAGCTGCCGGCCTGCCTCCGCGGTGCGGTCCTCGGCCGCCCGGGCGTGCAGTTCCGCCTCGGCCGCGCGGTGGTCGGCGGCCGCGGTGCGCTGCTCGGCCTCCCGGACCCGGCCCTCGGCGGCGAGCGCCCTGGTCTCGACCCGGCGGGCCTCCTCGTCCGCCCGCCGGGCGGCCGTCTGGGCCTCGCGCAGTTGCTGCTCGACCCGGGCCAGCCGGCCCTCGGCGGTGCGGGTGCGCTCCTCGCTGTGGACGGTGGCCGCCTCGGCGGCGGTGGCCCGGGCGAGTGCCCGGGCGCGTCCGCGGGCCAGGACGGCGGCCGCCGCGAGCGCGGCGACCGTGGCCACCGCGAGGGCCAGCAGCGCGATCTGGGTCATCGAAGTCCTCGGAAGTCCTCGCTCGAAGGGGTGGGGAGGTGCCGGTGGCGGAGCCTCGGCGACAGGTGGTCAGGCCGGCGAGGAGGGGAACCGCCGGGGGCGGGAGGACGGCACCCGGCCCGCGTCCTGGGCCAGCTCCCGCGCCACCAGGGCGACCTGGCCCATCGCCTCCAGGACGTTCGGCACCGCGCTGCCGTCCAGGTGCCGGTACTCGGCCGCGACGGTGAGCACCAGCCGCTCGGGCAGGCCGAGTTCGGGGTGGCGCTGCTCGGCGATGATCCGCCGGGCCGCGTCCAGGGCCGGTATCCCGGCGCGGTGCAGCGCGTGGGCGCGGCCGCGCACGTACCCGAGGTAGCCGATGTGGGCCTCCACGCCGGACCGGTCGAGCACCGGACCGTGGCCGGGGACGAAGAGTTCGGCGCCGGTGGCCAGCGCCTGCTCGCAGGCGCCGATGATGTTCTCCAGCGGTCCGGCCCAGTGCGAGGGGTGGTCTCCGGGCTGCTCGGGCGTCGAGCCGAAGATCACGTCGCCGGTGAACACCACCCGCTGGTGCGGCAGGTGGACCAGCAGGTCGCCGCCGGTGTGCGCGGCCGGCAGCCCGGTGATCCGCACGGGGTACTCCCCCACCCGCAGCTCCAGTTCACCGGTGAAGACGGTGTGCGGGTGGACGGGATCGGTCTGCGACCAGTCGAACGGGCCGAAGTGCTCCCGGAGGTAGCCGCCGAGCGGCGAGGCCGGGTCGCTGCCCGCGACCAGCGCGTGCTGCTGCTTCGGCGTCGGCTCCCAGTGGATGTGCTCCAGCGCCTCCCGGGTGGCGATCACCTCGGCGTCGGGCACCACCCCGGCGCCCCAGAGGTGGTCGCCGTTGGCGTGGGTGACGATCACCCGGTCGATGTCCACCCCGTCGGCCAGCCGCTGCCGGCTCTGCGCGAGGAACTCCGCGGCGAGGGAGGGATCGTAGGGCGTGTCGATCCAGAGCGCCGTCCGCGGTGAGGTGAGCAGCCCGCAGTTGGCCAGGCCCCAGCCGCGCTTCGGCGGAAGCCACACATACAGGTCCTCGGCAATCGCGCTCACGTTCGCGCGGCTGATCGTCATGGGCGCGATTATGCCGATGATGTGATGACAGTGAAGCAAAACACCGGCGATTCAAGCCACTTCCCGCCCCAGACCCTCCCGACCTGTCCCGTTTCGCACCCATGCGGTCTGGACCACTTCGTCTCAAGGGGCAGGACGGGAAGGCCGCCCCGAGCTGCCGGAAAGGCCGGCGGCGCCGCACCCGGGGCGCCGTCCGCTCACACCACCGGCAGCAACCGGCAGACCTCGACGGTCACATCGACGGTGTCCAGCCCGATCACCCGGCCCTCGACCGCGACGAATCCTTTCTCCCCCGCGCGGAAGATCGCCGCCAGCGGCGACTTCCGGGTGGCGGCCGCCAGCGCCTCCACGGCCATCGCCGAGCCGAAGGCGAAGACCCCGCAGAGCACGACGCAGGGCGCCTGGCGCGACGTCCGGGTCACGAAGACGAAACCGTGGTCCCGGATCAACTCGTCGGCCGCGTTGTACTGCGCCTCGAAGGTCATTCCGCCCCAGCGGGCCCGGGCCGCGTCCGGGTACTCGATGCAGAAGTCCGGGAATCCCGCGCCGAGCACGGTCGCCGAGTACGGATTGACGCTCGGTCCGCCGATCGAGAAGGTCGGCATCCTCGGGTCCTGCGCCCCGGCGGTGACCAGTTCTATCGTCGCCTTCCGGTTGATCTTCCTCAGCAGATCGGTGAGTTGGGCTATCGCCCGGGCCTCGGCCATCGGCATGAAGAGGACGTTCTTCGGCCCCCGGCTGATCAGCGGGCGGCCGTCCTTCGCGAACGCGAACGCCGCCGCCTCGATGCTGGGGGTGACGATCTGGACCCGGCCGTACGGGGCGAGCAGCACCCGGAGGAAGCCGTACCGCAGGAACAGTCTGGTCCGGGCGAGGGAGCGGGCCGCGAGAAAGCCGATCACGGCCGGAACGAACCCGACCAGGACCTGAAGCAGGATCTCCATAGCATCCCCCACCGAGGAAGACTCGGGCACGAACTGTCTGCCGTGAGGTGATGCCCGCACAGAACGCCGGGGACTCCCGACACGGCGGTCCACCCGGCGCAGCGCGGGGGAAGTGCGCCGGATTCACTCTTTCGAGCGACCGAAACCGGCCGCTCCCTCCCGACCCGTCACCTCTGGGACCGCTTGGTGAACTTCCGCTCGTTCGCGCACCGCTCGTACCCGAGCCACGCGTTGATCGCGAGCATCGGCGCGTTGGTGGCGTCGTTGCTGGTGTAGGCCCACCGGTAGCCGGCCGCCCGGGCCCGGTGCAGCGACTCGGTCTTGGCCAGCTTGCTCAGCCCCCGGCCCCGGAAGGCCCGCCGGCAGGCGGTGAACGCCGACCAGTAGCGTTCCGCGCCGTCCGTCTGCACCGCGCTGAACGCGGCCGGCTCGCCGTCGACCACCGCCACCACGGTCAGCTCGCGGTCGAGGTCCGGGCGGGCCCAGTCCCCCGTCAGGAACGCCTCGTAGTCGGCGGCGTCCATCGCGATCTCGCCCGGCTCGTCCAGGGCCGCGTCCGCCTCGATCACGAAGATCGGGTACGGGTCGTCCGCCCAGTCGGTGGCCGGGCGCAGCTCGACCCCGGGCGGCAGTGCCGGGACCGCGGGCAGCGGCCGGGCGAGGTCCCGGCCGGCGAAGTGGGCCAGCCGCCCCTCGGTGAAGCCGCGGGCGGCGGCGAAGGCGCGCGACGCCGGCTCCTCGTCCACCCAGCTGTGCAGCTCGACCACGCCGTGCCCGGCCAGGTGCCGCTCGGCCGCCGCCAGCAGGGCGGTGAAGACCCCGCGGCGCCGGAAGGCCGGCAGCACACTGCCGTTGGCGTACCCGATGCCCCGGGTGGTGGTGCCGACGACCACACCGCACCGGACCGAGCCGACCACCTCGCCGTCCAGCTCGGCGACGAAGGTGCGGAAGTGCTCCCCCGTGGCCCGGCGGGCGTTCAGCCAGGCGAAGACCTCGGGGGTGAGGAGCAGGTGCTCGCGGCCCGCCCGGTGGGCGGCCGCGGCGGCCTCGGCGTCGGCGGGGCGGAAGTCACGCACGGTCAGCGTCGTCATGGGCGGGTACCGTAACCGCCCCGCCGACCGGTTCGCCTCCGAATTTCCGCCCCGTCCGGGGGGCCGGTGACAGGGACGGGACCAAAGTCCCTCATCACCGGGTCGACAAGCTCAAATAATGCTCTGAGAAGACCGGATGGGGCTTGGCAGCCGCCCCCACCGGGGACATCCTCAGCAGCACGGCCCGGCCCGACCCTGGCGACGATGCCCGCGTCGGCCGACGGCTTCCCACCCAGCCCTCCGAAGGGGGCGAACCCATGACCTCTCCTGCCGTCCGGCGCAGGACGCCCGCCGCTCCGACCAGGGCCACCGAACGACCGGCGGGTACGGCCGGTCCCGCACCCACCGCGCTCGGCGTCGGCCTGGGCTGGCGCGGCGAGATCGACACCGTCGTGGAGCGCCAGCCCGGCCTGGACTGGGTCGAGGTGGTCGCGGAGAACGTCTGCGCCGACCACCTCCCCGAGTCGCTGCGGATCCTGCGGGCCCGCGGCGTCACGGTGGTCCCGCACGGCGTCTCGCTCGGCCTCGGCGGCGCCGACCGGCCCGACCCGGCACGGCTCGACCGGCTCGCGGAGGCGGCCGGCGCGCTCGGCTCCCCGCTGGTGACCGAGCACCTGGCGTTCGTCCGGGCCGGTGGCCTGGAGGCCGGGCACCTGCTGCCGGTGCCCCGCTCGCGCGACGCGCTCAGGGTGATCGCCGAGAACGTCCGGATCGCGCAGGACCGGCTCCCGGTGCCGCTGGCCCTGGAGAACATCGCCGCCCAGCTGGCCTGGCCGGACGACGAACTGACCGAGGGACAGTTCCTCGCCGAGCTGGTCGAGCGCACCGGTGTCCGGCTCCTGATCGACGTCGCCAACCTGCACACCAACCGGGTCAACCTCGGTCTGGACCCGGCCGCCGAACTGGACCGCCTGCCGCTGGAGGCGCTGGCCTACGTCCACGTCGCCGGTGGCACCATGATCGACGGCGTCTGGCACGACACCCACGCCCACCCCGTCACCGAACCGGTGCTGGAGGTGCTGGCCGAACTCTGCGACCGGGTCGCACCGCCCGGCGTCCTGCTGGAGCGGGACGCCAACTTCCCGCCGCCCGCGGAGCTGGCGGCCGAACTGGACGCCATCCGCCGCGTGCTGGACGGGGGTCGGGCCGGATGACCGGCCCGACCGGCGAGGCCCACGGCCTCACCGCCGCCCGCGCCGCGCTGGCCCGGCGCCAGGAGGAACTGCTGGCCGCCCTGGTGGCCGGCGGGCCCGTCCCGCCCGGCTTCGACCCGGCCCAGGTCCGCGCCCAGTCGGCCGGTCTGGCCGCCAAGCGCCGGGACACCACCGCCAAGGTGGCCCCGGAGCTGCCCCGCCTGCTCGGCCGGCGGTACGGGCCGCTGTTCCTCGCCTACGCGCGGACGCACCCGCAGACCGGCGGCTACCGCGCCGACGCCCGCGCCTTCGCCGCGTGGGCGCTCACCGACGAGCCGGGCACCCGCCCGGACGCCGGGCGGTCCGGCACCGAGCCCGGCCCCGCGCTCGACCCCACGCTCGACCCCGAGCAGCGGCAGGCCCTGGAGCGGTGGCTCCACGGCCCCGCGCCCGAGCGCCCGCAGGGGCCGCTCGCCCGCCTGCGCCGGGCCCTGCGGCCCGGCCCGCGGCACTGAACCAGAACCACCCACACCATTCCGGGGGAACCGCCCATGTGGCACAACACCTTCTTCGTCGTACCGGCGCTGCTGATGGTCGCGGCCGCGGCGTACGCCTCGTACACCAAGGGCCGGGTCCGGCGGGTACCGCAGGTCAAGGGCCTGCCCGGCCGCGGACTGCCGCTGCTGGACACCGCGTTCCTCTCCGGCGGCCCCGGCCGGGTCTTCGACACCGCCCTGGTCCGGATGCACCAGGCCGGCCGCGTCGTCGTCAACCGGGCCGGCCTGGTCACGCTGACCACCCGGAAGGCCTACGACGCCGTCGACGAGGCGATCATCGAGGCGGTCGGGCCGACCGGGCAGCGGGAGCTCGCCCCGCTGCGGCGCGCGGTGATGCGCGCCCCCGCCGTCCAGCAGCTCGGCGACGGGCTCGCCAACCGCGGGCTGCTGCGCAACCCCGCCCTGATGCACCGGGCCAAGGTGGCCCGTCGGCTGCTCTGGCTCGCCCTGCTGAGCGTGGTGGTGACCACCGTGGTCGCCCACGCGGTCGACCACGGGGAGGCGGACCGCCCCGTCCTCTGGCTCCCGTCCGTGCTGGTGGTCCTCGGTCTGGTGTCGCTGCTGGTGACCTGGCCGTTCAAGGGGCGGATCACCCCGGCCGGCCGCCGTCAGCTCGCCCTGATGTCCGTCGGCAAGCCGTGGAAGCCCAGTGCCGGCCTGGCACCGCGGGCGGCCGGCGGCGTCCTGCTCGGCGCGGTCGCGCTCAGCGGGCTGGCCGCCTCCGGGCTGGACGACGCGGAGCTCCAGGAGGCGATGCTCGCCGCGGCGGCGGCCGACCTGGCGACCGCCAAGGCCGCGGCGACGGGCGGTTCCTCGTCCTCCACCTACACCTCGTGCTCCTCCGGCTCCTCCGGCACTTCCTGCGGCGGCGTCACCTGGTGCGGCAGCGGCTCCGATTCGGGCTCGGGCTCGTCCGGGTCGAGCTGCGGCGGAAGCAGCTGCGGCTCCTCCTCGTCGAGCTGCGGCGGCAGCTCCAGCAGCTGCGGATCCTCCTCCAGCTGCGGCGGCGGGAGCAGCTGCGGATCCTGAGGCCCACCGCCCTCCCGAGTCACAGTTCGATATCGCGCACCGGAAAGGCGTTCCGCCCGGAGCGGGGGCAGGTCTACAACGGGCCCATGTGGTTGCTCTTCCTGATCCCGGCCTGCGTCAGCGCGGTGCTCTCCTGCATCCGGCTGGTCCGGATGACCGCCACCGCCGACGCGCTCGCCGGACAGGAGGGGCCCCGGCCGCGCGAGGCGGTCGGCATCGGCCTGTACGAGACGGCCTACCTGGCGGGCGGCCCGGACCGGGTGGTCGAACTGGCCCTGGTCCTGATGGCCTCCCGGGGCCGGCTGCACCTCGCCCACACCGGCTGGACCACCGTCGTCGACCCCAGGGGCCGCAGCCGCCTGGAGCGGGCGGTGGTCGCCGCCGTCGGGCCCGGGGGCCAGTGCCGGACGGACGACCTGCGCCGGGTGATGTCCGTCCACCCGACCGTGCTGGAGATCGGCGGCCGCCTCGCACTGGCCGGTCTGGCCACCCCGGCGCCGGTGCAGCGGCAGACCGTCCTGGTGATCCGCCAGGTCCGGCAGGCGATGCTGCTCACGCTGGTGCTGCTGGCGGCCGCGCTGGCGGTCGGCGGCTTCTCCGGCGGTGACGCGCTGGCACCGCTGGCCTGGTTCTCCCTGCCGCTGGTGCTGACCGCGGGCACGCTGCTGATGGCCCGGGTCGACGTCTACCCCTACACCCGCTGGGCCTCCCCGGTCGGCCAGGAGGTGCTGCGCGAGGTCCGGCCGCCCCGCCAGCACGGCCTCACCGACGACGACGAGCGCGAGCTGCTCACCGCCGTCGCGATGATCGGCTCCGTCGCGCTGCCGGACGCCCGCCTCCGCGCGGCCCTGCGCCCGCACCGGAGCTGACCCGCCGACGGCCGAGGGGCCGGCCGCTCCCCTCGACGGGAACGGCCGGCCCCTCGGGCGGAGGCGTCAGACCAGGCCGTTGAGCAGCTCGCTGACCGGCTTGCGGCGGCCCGTGTAGAAGGGGACCTCCTCGCGGACGTGCAGCCGGGCCCGGGAGGGGCGCAGGTCGCGCATCAGGTCGACGATCCGGTGCAGCTCGTCCGCCTCGAAGGCGAGCAGCCACTCGTAGTCGCCGAGCGCGAACGAGGCGACCGTGTTGGCCCGCACGTCCGGGTAGCCGCGCGCCATCTGGCCGTGCTCGGCGAGCATCGCGCGCCGCTCGGCGTCCGGCAGCAGGTACCACTCGTAGGAGCGGACGAAGGGGTAGACGCAGACGTAGTCGCGCGCGCGCTCGTCGGCCAGGAAGGCCGGGATGTGCGACTTGTTGAACTCGGCCGGGCGGTGCAGCGCCATGTTGGACCAGACCGGCTCCAGCACCCGGCCGAGGCCGGTGCGGCGGAAGCGGTTGTACGCCTCCTGGAGGTCGTCGGAGTCCGCCGCGTGCCACCAGACCAGGATGTCGGCGTCCGCCCGCAGACCGGAGACGTCGTAGGTGCCGCGCACGGTGACGTCCTTCGCGGCGAGCTGCGCGAACAGCTCGTCGACCTCGGCGGCCAGCGCGGTGCGGTCCTCGGGCAGCTCGCCCTTGAGCTTGAACACCGACCACATGGTGTAGCGGATGACCTGGTTCAGGTCGCGCGCCTTCTTCTTCTCGGGCTGCTGCTCCGGCTGCTGCTCAACGGTCTCAGTCATGCGCCCATTGTCCTCTCCGTGACGTTCTCCCCGGTCGCCGGGGTCAACAGTTCGTCGAGCGCGGCGACGGCCGCCCGCGCGCTCGCGACGCAGGCCGGGATGCCCACGCCGTCGTAGGCCGCGCCGCAGACGGCCAGCCCGCCCACCCGGCCGACCGCGGTCCGGATCCGGGCCACCCGGTCGAGGTGGCCGACGGGGTACTGCGGCAGGCCGGCCCGCCAGCGGGTCACCACGGTGTCGTACGGGCGGGCGGTCAGACCGATCGCCTCGCCCAGGTCGGCCAGCGACCGCGCCACCAGCTCCTCGTCCGACAGCTCCAGCGGCTGCTCCTCGCGCAGCCGGCCGAGCGAGGTGCGCAGCACGAAGCTGTCGGGGGCCGAACGCGCCAGCCAGCCCCACTTGTTGGAGGAGAAGGTGGACGCCTTGATCCGGCGGCCGTCCACCGGCGGCACCAGGAAACCGCTGCCGGCCGGCGGCGTGGGCAGCTCGGCCCGCCGGAACGCCAGGGTGACCAGAGCCATCCCCGCGTACTCGACGGCGTCCAGCTCGACGGCGGCCCCCGGCGCGTCCGCGCGCAGCAGCCGGGCGGCGGCGGGCGCGGGCACCGCGAGCACCACGGCGTCCGCCTCCAGCGCCCCGCCCCCGGCGGTCACCACCCGCCAGCCCCCCGGGGTCCGGTGCAGCCCCTCCACCGCGGTACGGGTGCGCAGCTCGGCACCGGCCCGGGCGCAGGCCGCGGCGACCGCCTCGGGCAGCGTGCCGAGACCGCCGCGCAGGCCCTGGAAGACGGGAGTGCCGACGGTGCGCGGCCGGTTGGCGAGCTCGTGCACGCCCTCGACCAGCGAGCCCCCGCCGCGCGCGACCTCCAGCAGCTGCGGCACGGCGGCGCGCAGCGAGATCTCGTCGGCGTGCCCGGCGTAGACGCCGCCGAGCAGCGGTTCGACCAGCCGGTCGACCACCTCGCGCCCGAGCCGGTCCGCGACGTACCGCCCGATCGCGACATCGTCCCCGACCTCGGTGGCGCCCTCGTGCCGGGCCCGCTCCAGGCCCTCGGCACTGAGCACCCCGGAGGCGGCGAGCGCCACCAGGTCACCGGGGACGCCCATCACCTGGCCGCCTGGCAGCGGCCGCAGCGCGCCCCTGGTCCAGATCGCGGCCTTGGCGGTGGTGGGCGGCTCCAGTTCGCCGCCCAGCCCGACCGCCCGCGCCAGCTCGACCGCCTCCGGCCGCCGCGCCAGCATCGACTCGGCCCCGAGGTCCACCCGGACCCCGCCGACCTCTCCCCCGTACAGCTTCCCGCCGAGCCGGTCGGACGCCTCCAGCAGCGTCACCCGCGCCCGCGCGGCCCCGCCGGCCGCCCCGCTGAGAAAAGCGGCCGCGGCCAGCCCCGCGATACCGCCACCGATCACGACGACCTGTGCTTGCGACATGCCCCGCAGTCTCGCAGGTCCTTACATCAATGCCTCAATCCGCCCGCTTCCGGACAGGCACGAGACCGTCGAGGTCGAGATCGACGGCGAATGGCACCGGCCGCCGCAACCGCCCCCGGAGGATCCCGGCCGGCGCGTAGGAGGCGGCCCGCGGCCCTCCGCTCACCCGAACGAGCGACGGCGGGCCGCGGCCTTGACCGGCGTGCGGCCGAGTCGTGATCGAGCTGCGACCTCCGGGGCGGGTCCGATCGGGGGCGGCGGCCGTCGAATGGTCCGGGCGCCGGAGGACGCGGCGCCGCAACCGTGGACTGGGAGGGGTCGGTCGTGGGACGAGGACGGCGCGGAGCGGGGGCACTGGCGGCGGTGGCCGTGGTGGCGGTGCTGGCCGGTGGGTGCGGCGCGGACGGCGGCGGGGCGAGGGAGAGGTCGGCCGCGGCCCCGGCGGGCGACGCGGCGGCCCCGGGCGTGGCCGCGTCGGCGGTTCCGAAGGCCGCGCCCGCTCCGGGCGCCGCCGCCGGGGCGTCGGCCGCGGTGCCGGTGGTGGACACCCGGCAGATCGCGTACAGCGCGCAGCTGTCGGTTCGGGTGGCCAAGGCGGACGCCGCGCTGGCGCGGGCGCGCGAGCTGGCGCTGGCCGCCGGCGGGTACGTGGCGAGCGAGACGGTGACCGGCAGCGGCGGGCAGCCCGCCGACGGCGTGGCCGGACCGCAGAGCGGTCAGCTGACGCTGAAGGTGCCGTCGGCGGCGTTCCAGCAGACCCTGGACCAGCTGGCCGGGCTGGGCGAGGTGCTGTCCCGCCGCAGCCAGGCGGACGACCTGACCCAGCAGGTCGCCGACGTCGGCAGCCGGGTGCAGACCCAGCAGGCGAGCGTCGACCGGGTCCGGGCGCTGATGGCGCAGGCGAAGACGCTGGCCGAGATCACCAGCCTGGAGGGCGAGTTGAGCCGCCGCGAGGCGGATCTTGAGTCGCTGCAGAAGCAGCTGAAGGAGCTGTCGGCGAAGACGTCGCTCTCCACGGTCACGCTGGACGTGCGGCAGAGGACGGAGACAAGGGCACCGGACGGGGAGGCCGCCCCGGCGAAGAAGGACGGCTTCTGGCACTCGGTCGGCGCGGGCCTCGGCGGCGGCTGGGACGTCCTGGTCGCGATCGTGCGCGCACTGGCGGTCGCGGTCGCGGCGGCGGCGCCGTTCCTGCTGGTGCTCGTGCCGGTGGTGGCGGTGCTCCGGCTGGTCCGGCGGCGCCGGACGCCCGCGCTGCCGCCGAAGCCCACCGAGCCGCCGCGGCGCGAGGAAAGCGGGGAGAGCGGGCACGGCGGGCAGAGCGGGGAGACGGCGAACGAGGAGGAGGCGCAGCGGCGGGAGGCCTGAGCACGACGGTGGCGGGCCCCCGACACCCGGGGACCCGCCACGCGGTCGGTCAGCGCGCGCTGGCCTCGTGCACGAAGGCGACCAGCCGGCTGAGCGCGTCCGGGTCCATGCTGGGCAGCACGCCGTGGCCGAGGTTGAAGATGTGGCCGCTGGTACCGAGCGCCTGGGCGGCGTGCAGCACCTCGCGGGCCTTGGTCTCGACCGCCTTGGTGGGGGCGAAGAGGACGGCCGGGTCCAGGTTGCCCTGGAGCCCCTTGCCGGGGCCGACCCGCTCGGCGGCGACGTTCAGCGGCACCCGCCAGTCCACGCCGACGATGTCCGCGCCGGCCTGACCCATCAGACCGAGCAGCTCACCGGTGCCGACGCCGAAGTGGATCCGCGGCACGCCGTACCCGGCGACCGCGTCGAAGACCTTGGTGCTGGACGGCATCACCGAGCGGCGGTAGTCGTCGGGGGCGAGCGCGCCCACCCAGGAGTCGAAGAGCTGCACGGCGGAGGCGCCGGCCTCGATCTGCACCTTCAGGAAGGCGGAGGTGATGTCGGCCAGCCGGTCGAGCAGGGCGGCCCACAGCTCGGGCTGCCCGTACATCATGGCCTTGGTGTTCTCGTGGTTCTTGGACGGCCCGCCCTCGATCAGGTAGCTGGCGAGGGTGTAGGGCGCGCCGGCGAAGCCGATCAGCGGGGTGCCGCCGAGCTCGTCGACGAGCAGGCCGACCGCCTCGGTGATGTAGGGGACGTCGTCCGGCTCCAGCGGGCGCAGCCGCTTGAGGTCCTCGGCGGTGCGGATCGGGTCGGCGATCACCGGGCCGATGCCGGGCTTGATGTCGACGTCGATGCCGACGGCCTTGAGCGGCACCACGATGTCGCTGAAGAAGATCGCCGCGTCGACCTTGTGCCGGCGGACCGGCTGCAGGGTGATCTCCTTGACCAGCTCGGGCCGCATGCAGGAGTCCAGCATCGGGATGCCCTCGCGGACCTTCAGGTACTCGGGCAGCGAGCGGCCGGCCTGGCGCATGAACCACACCGGGGTGTGGGGCACCGGCTCGTGCCGGCAGGCCCGCAGGAACGCGGAGTCGTGCGCGGCGCCGCGTCGCACGGAGGGCTGCTGACCGGTGGGGGTGCCTGCCTGAGTGACTGCCGTGGTGTCTGCCGTTGTCTCGCTCACGGTTCAAATCTTCGCACGCGCCCCGGACCCGGCTCCCCGCCCGGGCTCGTCGGTTCCTCCAAGATCTGGTCGGTTTGCCGTCCCGGCACGCCGCGCGGGCAGAAGTTGCGGCGATTACCCCGGCCTTCGACCTAGTCTTCGGGGCATGGCAGCGGTCGGCGGGCACCCCGCACAGGGTGGCGGAACAGGTGGCGGAACGGGTCGGGAGGCGGCGCCGAGCGAGTTCCGGGCCGCGGTCGAGGCTCTGACGGCGGCGCGGCTGCGCCCCGAGCTCGAACTCTCCCCCGCCCCGGCGCCGCGCCGGCTCGCCCCCCACGCGTTCGCCCTGACCGCCTCGGTGGAGGTGGACGGCGACGAGCTGGCCGACGGCCGACTGGTGCTGCTGTACGACCCGGCCGGGCAGGAGGCCTGGAACGGGGACTTCCGCGTGGTGACCATGACCCGGGCCGAGCTGGAGCCGGAGATGGCCGGCGACCCGATGCTCTCCGAGGTCGGCTGGGCCTGGCTGATGGACGCGCTGCAGGCGCACGGCGCCGGGTACGCGGAGCCGTCCGGGACGGTGACCAGGTGCGCCTCGCAGTACTTCGGCGCCCTGGCGGACCGCGAGTCGTCCACCGAGATCGAGATCCGGGCCTCCTGGACGCCGGCCGACGGCCGCTTCGAGCGGCACCTGGCCGCCTGGGGGGACCTGCTCTGCATCAGCGCCGGTCTGCCCCCGGTCGCGCCCGCGCCGCAGCCGGCCGTCGACGTGCCGTCACTCGGTGGGGTGGTCCCGATGCCCGCCCGCCGGCGCCCGCGCTCGCACTGACGGGTGGTCCGTGGCCGCCGGCGGCGGTACCGGACCCAGCGCCACCCCCAGGGCTGACGGAGTGTGGCTTCGGACCCGCTCTGCGGCAATTTGTCCGGCCTGACGTGATGCCTGACGTGACCGATTCATGCCGACTCTGATCGATTTTGTACGAATTTCAGGCATGTCGTATCAGTCACCTGCGCGATTTGTCCGTATTGTTACTCACTAGATCGTGATCTTTCGCTAAAGCCGGGCACGGTAGCTGCCGAAGCAGACTGTGACCCTTTCCAAACGCGGAACACTCCGACCGCCCCATCGGGGTTCCGTCCGCCACTCCCCGCAGGAGGCCTGGTGTCGGTCCTTCTTGAGCACCCCGCAAACGTGGTCGCCTACCGGCCGACCAAGCCCACCGCCATGGTGGTCATCGCTGACCCCCGTGTCCGAAACACCGTCACCCGCCACCTCTGGGCGCTCGGCGTCCGGGACGTGATCGAGGTGTCCTCGATCGCCGAGGCCCGCCCCCGGGTCTCCACCCCACGCGACATCTGCGTCGCCGACGTCCACCTCCCGGACGGCTCCGGGCTGACCATCCTGGCCGAGACCCGCGCCGCGGGCTGGCCCAACGGCCTCGCGCTCTCCGCCGCCGACGACATCGGCGCGGTCCGCAGTGCGCTGGCCGGCGGCGTCAAGGGCTACGTGGTCACCGGTACCCGCACCAACGTGGCCATGCCGGGTCGCCCCGGCCTGCCGCTCGGCGCGGGTGGTCTGGCCGGCCGGATGCGCCGCCCCGGCATGCCGGGGATGCCCGGTGCCGCCGGTGCGCCGGGCGCCCCCGGAGCTCCCGGTGCGCCCGGCGCGCCGGGTACCCAGCAGTCCGCCTACCGCGAGCTCTCCGGCCGTGAGGTCGAGGTGCTGCGGCTGGTCGCCGAGGGCCAGTCCAACAAGGCCATCGGCGTCGCGATGGGCCTGTCCGCGCTCACCGTGAAGAGCCACCTGGCCCGGATCGCCCGCAAGCTGGGCACCGGTGACCGGGCCGGGATGGTCGCCGTCGCGCTGCGCACCGGCATCATCCACTGAGCGATCGGTGGGCCGCTGCGGCGGTCCTGGAGGAACGTTTCCTCCAGGACCGCCGCAGCGGCGTCCGGACGGCCCCGCGGCGGCGTCACCGCGACCCCCGCGGCCGCTCCGGACCGCCCCCGGTCCCGGACCACGGGAGCGGGGACGGCGCAGGCCGTCCGGTGGCATAGTCACGAACCCGGTCTGACCAGTCCGACAACACTCCTGGCCCCGAGGTCCGTCGTACCCTTGGTGAGTGACCGACGCCGTAGCAGCCACCCAAGAAGAAGCAGCCCCGGTCCCGCTCCTCGAACCGAAGGAGGGGATCCCGCCAGTCGTGGCGGACGAGGAGGCGCTGGCCGCCACCGTCGCCGCCTTCGCAGCGGGCACCGGACCGGTCGCCGTGGACGCCGAGCGAGCCTCCGGCTACCGCTACGGCCAACGGGCGTACCTCATCCAGCTGCGCCGCGCGGGCGCCGGCACCGCGCTGATCGACCCGATCGCCTGCCCCGACCTCAGCGGGCTCGGCGCCGCCCTCGCGGACACCGAATGGGTGGTGCACGCCGCCACCCAGGACCTGCCCTGCCTGGCCGAGGTCGGGATGCGGCCGCAGCGGCTCTTCGACACCGAGCTGGCCGGACGGATCGCCGGCTTCGCCCGGGTCGGCCTCGGACCGATGACCGAGAGCGTGCTCGGGCTGAGCCTGGCCAAGGAGCACTCCGCCGTCGACTGGTCCACCCGCCCGCTGCCCGAGCCGTGGCTGCGCTACGCCGCTCTGGACGTCGAGGTGCTGGTCGAGCTGCGGGACGCACTCGAACAGGAGCTGGACGCCCAGGGCAAGCTCGGCTGGGCGCTGGAGGAGTTCGCGGCGATCGCCGCCGCACCCCGCCCGGCCCCGCGCACCGACCCCTGGCGCCGCACCTCGCAGCTGCACAAGGTCCGCCGGCGCCGCCAGCTCGCCGTGGTGCGCGAGCTCTGGCTGACCCGGGACCGGCTGGCGCAGGAGCGCGACGTCTCGCCCGGCCGGGTGCTCTCGGACGCGGCGATCGTCAACGCCGCGCTGGCCATGCCGCTGAACATCGCCGCCCTGCAGGCCGTCCAGGGCTTCGGGCCGCGGGTCCACCGCCGCCAGCTGGAGCAGTGGCTGGCCGCCGTCCAGCGGGGCCGGGAGGTCCCGGAGAACCAGCTGCCGCCGGCCGCCGCCCCGCACGACGGCCCGCCGCCGCCGCGCGCCTGGGCCGAGAAGGACCCGGTCGCGGCCGCCCGGCTGTCCGGGGCCCGGGCCGCGGTGAGCGAGCTGGCCGAGGCGCGCAACCTGCCGGCCGAGAACCTGATCACGCCGGACCTCGTCCGCCGGGTCTCCTGGGAGCCGCCGGCCGACCCGAGCGCGGTCGGCGTGGCCGCCGCGCTGCGCCGGCTGGGCGCCCGGCAGTGGCAGGTCGACCTGGTGGCACCGGTCGTGGCCGCGGCCTTCGTCAAGGCCGCGGAGGTCGAGCCGGAGTAACCCGCGGGCCGGACCGGGGACCGTGGCAGCGGCGGAGCGCTGCCGCGCGGAGGGGATGCCGTCGAGCGACGGCATCCCCTCCGCCGTGTCCGGGCGGCCGCCCGCGCGCCCCGGCGCCACCGCTCCCGGGCTCCGCCGGGAGGACGTGTCGGGGGACACACGGGGTGAACCGGCCGTCGGGCCTGGGCAGGTTGGTTACCGGCGGGTAGCATGACGGTGAAGCAGCGCCGCTCACGTGCCCCCGTGCGACGGACGGCGGCAGCCTGCCCACCTCAACCTGTTGGTCCCTGGGAGGAGAGCCCCCGTGCCTCGTACCGCGAGGGACGTCGTCTTCGTCGATGGCGTCCGCACCCCGTTCGGCAAGGCCGGCCCGAAGGGCATCTACCACGAGACGCGCGCCGACGACCTCGTCGTCAAGTGCATCCGGGAGCTCGTGCGCCGTAACCCGAACCTGCCCGTCGAGCGGATCGACGAGGTCGCCATCGCGGCCACCACGCAGATCGGCGACCAGGGTCTGACCATCGGCCGCACCGCGGCCCTGCTGTCCGGCCTGCCGAAGTCCGTTCCCGGTTACGCCATCGACCGCATGTGTGCGGGCGCGCTGACCGCCGTGACCACGACCGCCGGCGGCATCGCCTTCGGCGCGTACGACGTGGTCGTGGCCGGCGGCGTCGAGCACATGGGCCGTCACCCGATGGGCGAGGGCGTCGACCCGAACCCGCGCTTCGTGTCCGAGAAGCTCGTCGACGAGTCCGCCCTGTTCATGGGGATGACCGCGGAGAACCTGCACGACCGGTTCCCGCACATCACCAAGGAGCGCTGCGACGCCTACGCCGTGCGCTCGCAGGAGAAGGCCGCCAAGGCGTACGCCAACGGCGACATCCAGCCCGACCTGGTGCCGATCTCGGTCCGCAACTCCAACCCCGAGGTCGGCGAGACCGGCTGGGGCCTGTCGACCACGGACGAGCCGATGCGCCCGGGCACGACGATGGAGTCGCTGGCGGGTCTGAAGACCCCGTTCCGCCCGCACGGCAACATCACCGCGGGCAACTCGGCCGGCCTGAACGACGGCGCCACCGCGTCGCTGCTGGCCGCCGAGGACGTCGCCGAGGAGCTCGGCCTGCCGGTCAAGATGCGCCTGGTCTCGTTCGCCTTCGCGGGCGTCGAGCCCGAGGTGATGGGCATCGGCCCGGTGCCGGCCACCGAGAAGGCGCTGGCCAAGGCCGGTCTGACCATCGACGACATCCAGGCCTTCGAGGTCAACGAGGCCTTCGCCGTCCAGGTGCTGGCCTTCCTGGACCACTACGGCATCGCGGACGACGACGAGCGGGTCAACCCGTTCGGCGGTGCGATCGCCTTCGGCCACCCGCTGGCCTCCTCGGGCGTGCGCCTGATGAACCAGCTGGCCCGCCGCTTCGAGCAGCGCCCGGACGTCCGTTACGGCCTCACCACGATGTGCATCGGCTTCGGCATGGGCGGCACCATCATCTGGGAGAACCCGCACTTCGAGGGTGGTAAGTGACCATGAGCACCACGACTGAGCTGCTGCAGCAGGGCGCCGAGCTGTTCCCCGGCGAGGTCGTCACGACCGCGCACGTCCGCCACCTGGACCTGCCGCTGCAGGCCGGCCGGCTGGCCCTGATCACCCTGGACAACGGCTTCGACCACACCAAGCCGACCACCTTCGGCCCGGGCTCGCTGCTGAAGCTGTCCACCGCGCTGGACCAGGTCGAGGCCGAGGCCGCCGCGGGCACGATCGTCGGTGTCGCGATCACCGGCAAGCCGTTCATCTTCGCGGTCGGCGCCGACCTCAAGGGGGTCGAGATCCTCAAGGAGCACGCGGACGCGCTGGCCATCGGCAAGGGCGGCCACGAGGTCTTCAAGCGGATCGCCGCGCTGCCCGTCCCCTCCTTCGCCTTCTACAACGGCGCGGCGATGGGCGGCGGCGTCGAGGTCGGCCTGCACGCCACCTACCGCACCGTCAGCGCGGGCGTCCCGGCGTTCTCGCTGCCGGAGGTCTTCCTGGGCCTCGTCCCCGGCTGGGGCGGCTGCACCATCCTGCCGAACCTGATCGGCCCCTCGAAGGCGATCAAGGTCATCATCGAGAACTCGATGAGCCAGAACAAGCAGCTCAAGGGCAAGGACGTGTTCGAGCTGGGGATCGCCGACGCGATCTTCGAGCCGGCCGACTTCCTGGAGCAGTCGCTGCTCTGGGCCGCCAAGGTGCTCACCGGCGACGGCGTGGTCGAGCGCGAGGCGATCGACCGCGGCAAGGCCTGGGACGACGCCGTCGCCTGGGGCCGGCTGGTCGCCGACTCCAAGGTGCACGGCGCGGCCCCGGCCGCCTACAAGGCGCTGGACATCATCCAGCAGGTCAAGGACGCCGACCTGCAGGCCGGCTTCGACGCCGAGGACGCGGCGCTGGCCGACCTCATCATGAGCGGCGAGCTGCGCAGCGGCATCTACGCCTTCAACCTGGTGCAGCGCCGGGCGAAGCGTCCGTTCGGTGCGCCGGACAAGTCGCTGGCCCGCCCGGTCACCAAGGTCGGCGTCGTGGGCGCCGGTCTGATGGCCTCGCAGCTGGCGCTGCTGTTCGCCCGCCGGATGGAGGTGCCGGTGGTCCTCACCGACATCGACCAGGAGCGCATCGACAAGGGCGTCGGCTACGTCCACGCCGAGATCGACAAGCTGCTCGGCAAGGGCCGGATCGGCCAGGACAAGGCCAACCGGCTCAAGGGCCTGGTCACCGGCTCGCTCGACAAGGCCGCCGGCTTCGCCGACGCGGACTTCGTGATCGAGGCCGTGTTCGAGGAGATGGGCGTCAAGCAGAACGTCTTCGCGGACCTGGAGAACGTGGTCTCGCCGACCTGCGTGCTGGCGACCAACACCTCCTCCCTCTCGGTCACCGAGATGGCCTCGAAGCTGAAGCACCCCGAGCGGGTCGTCGGCTTCCACTTCTTCAACCCCGTCGCGATCCTGCCGCTGCTGGAGATCGTCCGCGGCGAGCGGACCGACGACGCCGCGCTGGCCACCGCCTTCGGCGTCTCGAAGAAGCTGAAGAAGACCTCGGTGCTGGTCAAGGACGCCCCGGCGTTCGTGGTGAACCGGATCCTGACCCGCTTCATGGGCGAGATCCAGGACATCATCGACGAGGGCACCCCGATCGCCACGGTCGAGAAGGGCGTCGAGCCGCTCGGCCTGCCGATGTCCCCGATCGTGCTGCTGGAGCTGGTCGGCCCGGCCATCGCGCTGCACGTCTCGGAGACGCTGCGCGGCGCCTTCCCGGAGCGGTTCACCGTCTCCGAGAACCTCGGCCGGGTGGTCAAGGCCGGCAAGCGCGGCTTCTACACCTGGGTCGACGGCAAGCAGGTGCTCGACCCCGAGGTGCTGGAGCTGCTCACCTTCGGCGACACCGTGCTGACCGAGGAGCAGGTGCTGAACCGCGCTCTGGAGGCCGTCGCGCAGGAGATCGGCCTGATGCTGGAGGAGGGTGTCGTCGCCGAGGCGCAGGACATCGACCTCTGCATGATCACCGGCGCCGGCTGGCCCTTCCACCTGGGCGGGATCACCCCGTACCTGGACCGTGAGGGCGTCTCGGAGCGGGTGAACGGCAAGCGGTTCCTCGCCCCTGGCGTGGCCTCGGTGCCCGCCTAAGGCGTAGGCCCCGTACGACGCGGGAGCCCCGGTGACCTCAGGGTCACCGGGGCTCCTGCGCGTCGTGGCGGGGGCGGTGGGGCGCGGCGGGCACTCTCGGCGGGGCGGGGCCGGGGGAGCCCGGGGCCGCGGGCGCGAGGGCCCTGTCGCGCGCCGGGCGCGGTCAGCGCTTGAGGCGGTAGACCACGGTGTCGGCGAAGACGCCGACCATCTCGTAGTGGGTGTCCAGCAGGTTCTCGATCTTCGGGATCATGCCGGGCTGGTAGGGCGCCAGGCCGGAGTCGTCCACGACGATCTCGGGCAGGCCCTTGGCGATCTCCCGGTCGAAGGTCTGCCAGGCGTTGCTGACGCTGAACTGCTCGCCGACGTTGGCGTTGCCGTCCTTGCCGCCGCTGAAGTTGGTCAGGAAGCCCGCGGTCAGGTAGCGGGTGGCCGGCTTGCGGTCGGCCAGCCAGTACAGCTCCGGGTGCATGCCCCAGACCAGCACGGTGTCCTGCGGCTTGCTCTGCGCGGCGACCGCGGTGGCCACCTCGGTGGTCCGGGTGAGCCGCTCCCCCGGCCAGGCCAGCGCGAGGCCCCAGAACACCGTGGCGGCGGCCGTGGTGTACACCAGGACCGGTTTCCAGCGGATCGCCGAGGTGGCGACCGCGCCGGTGCCCAGCAGCACCAGCGGGGGCATCAGCTGCAGGTAGTAGTGGCCGAAGAAGTGGAACCCGACGCTGACCGCGACCACCGAGGAGAGCAGCCAGACCCAGAGGTCGGTGGTGGAGCCGTGCTCCTCCCCGGCGACCGGCAGCGGGCGGTGGCGGTGCTTCAGCCAGAGCCGGCGGCCGACCGGCAGCAGGAAGCCCAGGCCGGCGCCGACCAGGATCGCCGAGTTGCCCAGCGCGCGGCCGGCCATCTGCAGCCAGGCGCCGCCCACCGAGGCGTAGTCCCCGCTGCCGGTGACCACCCAGAACAGGAAGCCCTTGGGTTTGGTGAGGATCACCGCGACCAGCGCTATCGGCAGGGTGAAACCGAATCCGATCTTGAACAGGGCGGGCGGCCAGCGGACGCCGCGCCGGCGGGCGTCCTGGAACAGCATCCAGAGCACCGGCAGCAGGACGGCGCCGCCGGTCTGCTTGGTCAGCGAGCAGAGTGCCACCGCGATGCCGGCGGCCAGCCAGCGGCGGCGCTCGGCGTACCGGAAGGCGGCCACCATGGCGGGCAGCATGAAGACCTCGAAGGTCGCCGCCTGGGTGTCCTCCGGGGAGAGCCCGATGGAGACCAGCAGGTAGAGCAGACCCGCCCCGGCGCCCGCCCGGTTGCCCCAGCGGCCGCGGGCGATCGAGGCCAGCAGGATCGCGGTGACCAGGTGGGCGACCACCGCCAGGGTGCGCAGCGGCCAGAGCGAGGCGGAGCCGAAGACGGCGAAGCAGGCCTGGTAGAGCCAGGGCAGCAGCGGCGGCTTGCGGTCGACCACGGTGTCGTAGAGGACGCCGCCGTCCGCCAGCATCCGGGCCTGGGTGGCCAGGAACCCCTCGTCGGGGCTCCAGACCGGCCGGACGAAGGAGGGGATGTGGGTGGCGAGCGCGACCAGGGCCAGCACCGGCACCAGCCTCGTCCAGTAACCCTGGCGGACGCGGTCGGGCAGGCGCTCGGCAAGCCCGACGAGGCGGGGGCGGGTGGGGGTCGGCACGGATGACAACCTACCGGGCGGGATCGGCGCGGGCAGCGCCGGTCCCGCCTTTCGGTGCGATTATCAGCCTGTCTTGCGACGAACTGTTGCCCAGTTGTGGCAAACGGCCGCGGACCGGGCGGCTCAGGCGCGGACGGCCGCCACGTCCAGCCGGGAGACCAGGGCCGTCACCTTGCGGGCGATGTCCGGGGCGGTGAGACCGATCTCGGCGAGGATCTCGGGCCGCGAGGCGTGGTCCAGGAACTCCTGCGGGATGCCGAAGTCGCGCACCGGGACGTCCACCTCGGCGTCGCGCAGCGCCTGCGCCACGGCGGCGCCCACACCGCCGACGCGGCCGTTGTCCTCGATCGTGACGACCGCGCGGTGCTCGGCGGCCAGGCCCGGCAGGGCGCGGTCCACCGGCTTGACCCAGCGCGGGTCCACCACGGTGGCGGTGACGCCCTCGGCCGCCAGCAGGTCGGCGACCTCCAGGCTCGTCGCGGCCATCGCGCCGACCGAGACGATCAGCACGTCGGCGCGGCGCTCCTCGGCCGGCGCCTCGGGGGCGCGCAGCACGTCCATGCCGCCGATCCGGCCGACCGCGGGGACGGCCGGGCCGACCGTGCCCTTGGAGTAGCGGACCACGGTCGGGGCGTCCTCCACCTCGACGGCCTCGCGCAGCTGGGCGCGCAGCTGGTCGGCGTCGCGCGGGGCGGCGAGCCGCAGACCGGGGACGACCTGGAGGATCGACATGTCCCACATGCCGTTGTGCGAGGCGCCGTCGGTGCCGGTGACACCGGCCCGGTCCAGCACGAAGGTGACGCCCAGCCGGTGCAGCGCCACGTCCATCAGGACCTGGTCGAAGGCCCGGTTGAGGAAGGTCGCGTAGACCGCGAACACCGGGTGCAGGCCGTTGGTGGCCATGCCGGCCGCGCTGGTCACGGCGTGCTGCTCGGCGATGCCGACGTCGAAGATCCGGTCCGGGAAGGCCTTGGCGAACGGGGCCAGGCCGACCGGGTGGAGCATCGCGGCGGTGATGCCGACGATGTCCTCGCGCTCGCGGCCGAGCGCGACCATCTCCTCGCCGAAGACGGACGTCCAGTCCTTGCCGGCGCTCTTGATCGGCAGGCCGGTCTCCGGGTGGATCACGCCGACCGCGTGGAAGCGGTCCTCCTCGTTGTTCTCGGCGGCGTGGTAGCCGCGGCCCTTCTCGGTGAGGCAGTGCACGATCACCGGGCCGCCGAAGCCGCGCGCCTTGGTGAGCGCGGACTCCAGGGCGGTGAGGTCGTGGCCGTCGATCGGGCCGATGTACTTGAGGCCGAGGTCCTCGAACATGCCCTGCGGGGCGATGAAGTCCTTGAGGCCCTTCTTGGCGCCGTGCAGCGTCTCGAAGAGCTGCTGGCCGACCACCGGGGTGCGCTGCAGGGCGTCCTTGCCCCAGGAGAGGAAGCGCTCGTAGCCCTGGGTGGTGCGCAGCGTGGCCAGGTGGTTCGCCATCCCGCCGATGGTCGGGGAGTAGGACCGCTCGTTGTCGTTGACGACGATGACCAGCGGGCGGTCCTTGGAGTCGGCGATGTTGTTGAGCGCCTCCCAGGCCATGCCGCCGGTGAGGGCGCCGTCGCCGATCACGGCGACGACCGGGTCCTTCTTCCCCTGGAGCTGGTTGGCCTTGGCCAGGCCGTCGGCGTAGGAGAGCACGGTCGAGGCGTGCGAGTTCTCGATGACGTCGTGCTCGGACTCGGCGCGGGAGGGGTAGCCGGAGAGGCCGTCCTTCATCCGCAGCCGGGAGAAGTCCTGGCGGCCGGTGAGCAGCTTGTGGACGTAGCTCTGGTGGCCGGTGTCGAAGAGGATGCGGTCGCGCGGCGAGTCGAAGACCCGGTGCAGCGCGACGGTCAGCTCCACGACGCCGAGGTTGGGCCCGAGGTGGCCGCCCGTCTTGGAGACCTCCGTCACCAGGAAGGTCCGGATCTCCTGGGCCAGCGCGGCCAGCTGTCCGGGCGTGAGCCGGTCGAGATCGCGCGGTCCCCGAATGCGGGTCAGCAGGGCCACCCGTTCCTCCTCGTTCAAAGTCGCGGACCGCGGGCGGTCCGACGGGCCTCGCTGCCCGTGTGCCGTCGCGCCGATCGGTCTCGGCGGTGCGCCGACCGGTCGAGTCTAATGTCCGCCTACCGGACACCGAGCGGGGTGCCCGGTGCCGGCGGCCCGTACTCGCCGTTCACGGCGCGCCGCGGCCACGGAGGGTCCGGGGGCGGGCACGGACGGTCGAAGGGCGGCAGACCCGGTCGGCGCCGGACACGGACGGTCGGACCGCCGCGGACCGGCCGGCACTCACGGCCGGGCGACGGACGCCTGTACGGACCGCCCGATCGGGCTGGAGTCGTCCATCTCGCTCATCACCAGGGCGAGCGCGCCGAGCACCTCGGCCCGGCCGCCCAGGGTGCCCGGGACGACCGAGAGCTGGCGGGCCGCGCTGGGGATGGCGTAGCGGGCCACCGAGTCGCGGATCGGGCCGAGCACCAGCTCACCGGCGTCGGCGAGGTCCCCGCCGAGGATCACCCGGCGCGGGTTGAGCAGGTTGCAGAGGGTGGCGACACCGGTGCCGATCTGCCGGCCGGCGTCGGCGATCACCCGGCGGCAGCCGAGGTCGCCCTGGTGGGCCAGCTCGACCACCCGGGGCACGCTCAGGTCCTGGCCGAGCGTGGAGGAGAGCAGGCCGAGCAGGTAGCGGGAGCCGACGAAGGTCTCCAGGCAGCCGCGGTTGCCGCAGCGGCAGACCGGGCCGGCCTCGTCCAGCGTGATGTGCCCTATCTCACCGGCGGTGCCGCCCGGGCCGCGGTAGATCTGCCCGTTGACCACCAGTCCCGCGCCGACGCCGCTGGCCACCTTGATGTAGGCGAGGTCGCTCAGGCCGCGGCCGGCGCCCCAGACGAGTTCGCCGAGCGCGCCCAGGTTGGCGTCGTTGTCCACGTGCACCGGCATGCCGAGCCGCTCGGCCAGCTCCCGGCCGGGGGCGATGCCCGTCCAGCCGGGCAGGATCGCGGTGGAGCCCAGCGCGCCGGTCTCCACGTCGATCGGGCCGGGGACGCCGAGGCCGACGCCGATCACCTTGTCCGGGCGGAAGCCGGCCTCCTGGAGCAGCCGGTCCACCAGCGCCTCGGCGCGGTCGAAGCCCTGGGCCGCGGAGACGTCGACGTCGATCGGCTCGCTCTCCTCGGCGAGCACCCGGTGCGCGAGGTTGCCGACGGCGACCCGGAGGTGGGTGTGGCCGAAATCGATCCCCACCACGATGCCGGCGTCGCCGCTGAGCGAGACGCTGCGGGCGCGGCGGCCGCCGGAGGAGGTGTCGGCGACCACGACGGTGCCGCTCTCCTTGAGCTCCCGGACGATGTTGGACACGGTCGCCGCCGAGAGGCCGGTGG
This sequence comes from Kitasatospora sp. NPDC001603, assembly GCF_040298365.1. NCBI lineage: Bacteria > Bacillati > Actinomycetota > Actinomycetes > Kitasatosporales > Streptomycetaceae > Kitasatospora > Kitasatospora sp. NPDC001603. The sequence continues at coordinate 5,089 of NZ_JBEPAA010000006.1, read as the reverse complement.
CGCGGGCGATCTCGGCCTGGGTCAGCGAGCCGGCCATCCGTACCGCGCGCAGCACCCGCTCCAGGTTGGCCCGGTGCAGTGAGGACTGCGAACCCGGTGTGTCCGTCGCCATGATCCACCCTTCCAAGGGCGAGGGAACCCCTCCGCCGGGCGATCCCTTCAACTCCTGAAGCCTAGGGCCTGACGGCGTCGGGTGGCGCGGCTACCGCGGTGGCGGGGTGGGGAAGGGGGAGGGAAGGGGTGGGCAAGGTGGTCCCGGTGGACTGCTCCGGGGCCTCGCACGGCGCCGGGCGGTGTGCCACCGGGCGCCGGGCGGTGTGCCACCGGGCGGCGGGCGCCGGGGACGGGGCCGCAGCTCAGAGCCGCGACGCGCGGCCTGCCGGGCTCCTGCGACCGGCCGAAAACCGCCCACCCGTACCATGGTGCCCATTCTCACCCGTCCCACCGGCCACGGACGTGACCGGCCGGGGGGCGCTTCCAGACATGACGGGGCATCAGATGGCAGGGGATCACCCTACGCCGGGGGCAGGCGACACACCCGGTACCGGGCCGCAGGACAATCGGGGCGTCTCGCTCGGCCGCACGCCGGGAGGCGTGGACCCGGCCGCCGTGGCGAACCAGATGACACAGCTCGACGGGGCTCCGGTCCCCGGGCAGGGCGGACCGGCCGCGCCGGGCGCCGCACCCGGGCAGCCGCCGGCCCCGGGCAGCGAGTACGCCTACGCGCCCACCGCCGCCGCCTTCCCCGCCCAGGGCGCCCCGCCGCCGCCCGGCGCCGCACCGGCCGGCCCGTACAACCCGGCCCAGCCCCCGTTCCCGGCCCCCAACGCCGGCCAGCAGTACGGCTACACCGCCCCGCCGCCGGCCGACGGCGGAGCCGGGTACGGATACCCGCAGCAGCAGCCCGGGTACGCCTTCCCCGGCGCACCGGTGCCGGCGCCGCCCAAGCGGCGCAACCCGGTGATGGTCTGGGGCGGCATCATCGGCGGTGTGCTGGCGATCGCCATCGTCGCCGGTCTGGTCGTGCTGTTCACCGAGAACAAGAAGGACCCGGACACCCCGTCCGCGGACGGCGGCACCAGCAGCACGGGCGGCACCACCGACAGCTCGACCACCGACCCCTCCGCGGGCACCGGCGGCGGCAGCGGCGGCAAGGCGGGCTCCTACAGCCTCGCCTGGACCGCCGCGAAGCCGGCCAACGCGGCCAGCGGCTCGCAGCTGCTCGGTATCTGGGGCGCCGACAAGGCCGTGGTGCGCGCCGACAGCTACGGCATCCGCGCGCTCAACTCGGCCGACGGCAAGGAGCTGTGGACGCTCGCGCCGCCGGCCGGCAGCAAGGAGTTCTGCGCCGTCTCGTACGGGGTGAACTCGAAGCACATCGCCGCCGTCGCGCTCAACACCGGTGACAGCGACTGCTCCACCGTCGGCGCGGTCGACATCAGCACCGGCAAGCTGCTCTGGTCGGCCAAGGTCAGCACCGAGCGGATGTCCTCGCCCACCCTGACCGTCACCGAGAAGGTCATCGGCATCGGCGGCAACGTGGCCGGCGCGGTGAACATCGCCGACGGCTCGCCGGTCTGGCAGTTCCAGCCCCGTGACAAGGACTGCAACGTCTACGGCAAGGTCGCCGGCACCCAGATCGCGGTGAGCGACCGCTGCTACGGCTCCAACGCCAACCCCAAGTCGCAGCTGGTGCTGGTCGACACCGACACCGGCAAGACCACCAGCCCCGCGCCGGTCCCGTTCACCGGCAGCATCGAGCGCATCGACAAGGTGGTCTCGGACCAGCCGCTGGTGCTGCTGGTGACCAGCGGTCCGAACGGCGACTACATCCTGCCGTTCGACAAGAGCAACAAGCCGATGACCCCGATGTCGGTCAAGGAGCCCGGGGCGGACAGCCTGCGGCTCTCCGGCCAGGCGGACGCGTTCACCCAGAACGTCGTCAGCGGCACCACGCTGTACGTCCAGACCAACCCGAGCAAGCCCGCCGTCAACGCCTACGACCTGACGACCGGCAAGCGGCTCTGGTCGTCCACCGGCGGCACCAACGACGGCATCCGGCTGGTCTCCGGCACCGACAAGGACGGCAGGGTCCGGGCCGTGCTGGACATGGGCTACGGCAAGGGTGCCAAGATCGTCACGCTCGCGCCGGCCGACGGCGCGGTGACCGAACTCGGCACCATCACCAGCCAGAAGAACTCCGACTTCATCGGCTCCAGCACCACCGAGTACGTGCTGCAGTCGGACGGTTCGCTGTTCGGTTTCGCCCGCAGCGCGGGCTCGGACGCGCCCGTGGTCAAGTACGCGAAGAAGTGACGCCGGGGGCGTAGCGCCCCGGTGCCCGACCCGGTCGAGGGCGGGGCGGAACAGGCCAACCCGCCTGTTCCGCCCCGCCCTCGAACATTTCCCCGGGCGCCGCGCGCCGGGCATGGGAGGATGCGAAGCATCAGCCTGACGAAGGAGTCCTGCGAGTGCCCGGCACCAACCTCACCCGTGAGGAGGCCCGTACCCGGGCCGACCTCCTGCACGTGGACGCGTACGACATCGAGCTCGACCTGAGCTCGGCCCGGGAGGGAGGCACCTTCCGGTCCACCACCGTGGTCCGGTTCAGCGCCAACACCCCCGGCGCGTCCTCCTTCATCGACCTCGTGGCGCCGAGCGTCGAGGAGATCACCCTCAACGGCGAGCGGCTCGACAACGCCAACTTCTCCGACAGCCGGATCACGCTGCCGAACCTGGCCGCCGAGAACGAGCTGCGGATCGTCGCCGACTGCGCCTACACCAACACCGGTGAGGGCCTGCACCGGTTCGTCGACCCGGTCGACGACGAGACCTACCTGTACACCCAGTTCGAGGTGCCGGACGCCCGCCGCGTCTTCGCCACCTTCGAGCAGCCCGACCTCAAGGCCACGTTCGCCTTCACGGTGACCGCGCCCACCGGCTGGGTCGTGGTCTCCAACTCGCCCACCCCGACCCCGGTCGGCGAGGGCGACAGCCAGGTCTGGAGGTTCGAGCCCACCGGCCGGATCTCCTCCTACATCACGGCACTGGTCGCCGGCCCGTACGTCGGGGTCTTCGACAGCTACGAGAACGGCGACCAGAAGGTCCCGCTGGGCGTGTACTGCCGCCCGTCGCTGCGTGAGTTCCTGGACGCCGAGGCGATCTTCGAGGTCACCAAGCAGGGCTTCGACTACTTCCAGGAGAAGTTCGACTTCCCCTACCCGTTCGCCAAGTACGACCAGCTGTTCGTCCCGGAGTTCAACGCCGGCGCGATGGAGAACGCGGGCGCCGTCACCCTGCGGGACCAGTACGTGTTCCGCTCCAAGGTGACCGACGCCGCGTACGAGGCGCGGGCCGCGACCATCCTGCACGAGCTCGCCCACATGTGGTTCGGCGACCTCGTCACCATGGAGTGGTGGAACGACCTCTGGCTGAACGAGTCGTTCGCGACCTTCGCCGAGGCCGTCTGCCAGGCCGAGGCCCCCGGTTCGAAGTGGCCGCACTCCTGGACCACCTTCGCCAACCAGATGAAGACCTGGGCGTACCGGCAGGACCAGCTGCCGTCCACCCACCCGATCATGGCCGACATCAACGACCTGGAGGACGTCCAGGTCAACTTCGACGGCATCACCTACGCCAAGGGCGCCTCGGTCCTCAAGCAGCTGGTGGCGTACGTCGGCCAGGACGCCTTCTTCCAGGGCGTGCAGGCCTACTTCAAGCGGCACGCCTGGGGCAACACCCGCCTGGCCGACCTGCTCGGCGCACTGGAGGAGGCCAGCGGGCGCGACCTCAAGGCCTGGTCCAAGGCGTGGCTGGAGACGGCCGGCATCAACGTGCTGCGCCCGGCCCTCACCCTCAACACCGACGGCGAGATCGAGTCCTTCGCCGTGCTGCAGGAGGCCCCCGCGCTGCCGGCCGGTGCCAAGGGCGAGGCCGTCCTGCGCCCGCACCGGATCGCCATCGGCCTCTACGAGCTGGCCGACGGCGCGCTGGTGCGCACCGACCGGATCGAGCTGGACGTCGACGGTCCGCGCACCGAGGTCCCCGAGCTGGTCGGCCGGCACCGCCCGGCCGTCATCCTGCTCAACGACGACGACCTCTCCTACGCCAAGGTCCGCCTGGACGAGGACTCGCTGGCCGTCGTCACCGAGCACCTCGGCGGCTTCACCGACTCGCTGCCGCGCGCCCTGTGCTGGGCCTCCGCCTGGGACATGACCCGCGACGGCGAGATGGCCGCCCGCGACTACCTGGAGCTGGCCGTCTCGGGCCTCCGCCGGGAGTCCGACATCGGCGTCGTCCAGTCGGTGCACCGCCAGGTCAAGCTCGCCCTCGACGCCTACACCGACCCGGCGTGGAGCGAGCAGGGTCTCGCCCGCTGGGCCGAGGCCGCCGAGGAGCAGCTGCGCGCCGCCCAGCCCGGCAGCGACCACCAGCTGGCCTGGGCCCGCGCGCTGGCCGCCGTCGCCCGCAGCGAGGGGCAGCTGGACCTGCTCGCCGCGCTGCTGGACGGCTCGGTCGAGATCAAGGGCCTGGCCGTGGACACCGAGCTGCGCTGGACGCTGCTCGGCCGGCTGGCCGCCACCGGCCGCGCCGACGAGGCCGCCATCGCGGCCGAGCTGGCCCGCGACAACACCGCGGCCGGCCAGGAGCACGCCGCCAGCTGCCGGGCCGCCGTGCCGACCGCCGAGGCCAAGGCCGCGGCCTGGGCCTCGGTGATGGAGTCGGACAAGCTCACCAACTACGTCCAGGACGCGGTGATCGCCGGCTTCCAGCAGGCCGACCAGCGCGAGCTGCTGGCGCCCTACGGCGCGAAGTACTTCGCGGCGCTCAAGGGCATCTGGGAGAGCCGCAGCCACGAGATCGCGATGCTGATCATCGTGGGGCTGTACCCGTCGCTGCAGGTCGAGCAGGCCACGCTGGACGCCACCGACGCCTGGCTGAGCACGGCCGAGCCGGCGCCGGCGCTGCGTCGCCGGGTGATCGAGCAGCGCGCCGGGGTCGAGCGCGCCATCAAGGCGCAGGCCGCCGACCGGGCGAGCCCGGGCGGCCGGCCCCGCGCTGGCCCTGGCGCTGCGCTGGGGCGCCAGAT